>CATKXE010000001.1 GCA_949840465.1 uncultured Lachnospiraceae bacterium
CTCTCTTTAGAAATTTTCAAGGATCGTTGTCTATTGTTTAATTATCAAGGTTCGTTGTTGTTCTTTCGCAACAGCTCATTTACTATATCACATCAGCTATTTACTTGTCAAGAACTTTTTTATTTATTTTTTTAATTCTTTATTTTTGCTTTTCTCTTGCGAGTCAGCTTAGATATATTACCATTTCTTCATCCTATTTGTCAAGAGTTTTTTTCATTTTTTTACATTTTTTTCTTTTCCATCATAACGGCTGATTTTATGTCCAATAATCCAGCGTATAATATAGGAAAAAAGAATGCTATGTTTTCAACAAAATAAACTCTCCATGAGTCCATGGCAAACGGAGAAGGAGGGATTTGAACCCTCGCGCCGCTATCAACGACCTACTCCCTTTCCAGGGGAGCCCCTTCGGCCAGCTTGGGTACTTCTCCAAAATGTCCGCTATTTAATATACACGATTCTTCCACATTTGTCCAGTACTTTTTTCATTTATTTTAAAAAATTTGCTGCGGGCTGTCAAAAAACCGCAATTCAAAATCCCCGTCGGCTGCGGCGCCTTTGGTTTACACACCGTTTCGGCCGTTGCTGAACAAATGCCACGGACACTTAGCTGCCCTTATGGCAGTCGCCAAATGGACACGTTTGCATGTCCATTTGATAACTGCCGAGAAGGCGGCCTGCTGCGCCGGACATCTGATGCCCCGTCAGTTTGCCGTAACGGCTTTGATCTCTCATCTTTTATTGATATCCTGCGCAAGCGTAAACTGCCCTACCAGCTGTTTCAGTGTCTGTGCCTCTGCCGAAAGCTCTTCACTGGCTGCCGCGCTCTGCTGAGCCGTAGCACTGTTTGTCTGGACGACACTGGAAATCTGATCGATACCGCTGGAGATCTCGGTCACTCTGTCTGACTGCTCGTGGGATGCCGTGGCAATTTTATCAATAGAATCCACGACTGACTGCATACTATTGACCACTTCGGAAAGCGCATCCGCTGTATTGCTTGAAATCTCGCTTCCTTTATGTACCGCATTTGTAGATCGCTCAATCAATTCCGCAGTGCTCTTAGATGCCTTGGCGGATTTACTCGCCAAATTACGCACTTCATCCGCAACCACGGCAAAACCTTTGCCTGCCTCGCCTGCCCTTGCTGCCTCTACGGCTGCGTTCAGAGCCAAAATATTGGTCTGGAAAGCAATATCTTCAATCGTCTTAATGATTTTTCCGATTTCATCTGAACTTCTGTTGATTTCTTCCATTGCTTTCATCAGTTCATTCATCTGCCGGTTACACTTATCCACTTCTTCGCTTGCATAATTTGTCTGGCTGCGCGCTTCTAAGGCACGGTCTGCAGTGCCCTTCACCTGTTCGGATATTCCTTCTATTGCAGCGGCAAGCCGCTCCACGGAACTTGCCTGCTCTACAGAACCCTGGCTTAACGCCTGCGCGCCGATGGAAACCTGGTCGCTTCCGCCGGAAACCTGCTCTGCCGCAGTATTGATCTGGAAAAGTGTCTGGCTCAATTCCAGCCTCAAATGGCGGATTGACTTTAAAATATTCTTAAACCCGCCGATATAAGAAGCTTCGTGCTGCGAATGGATTTCCAGATTCTGCTCGGCGATTTCCGTAAGCAGCTGGTCAATATCGCCAATAATTGTGCGCAGCCCTTCTACCAGTTCAGTGGTTGCCTCTGCGAGTACCCCCGTCTCATCCTGTCTTTGGACAACCGGCATCGGAGAATCCAGATCCCCCTGAACCAACGCCTGCATCCTTTGGGCACAAATTTTCATCGGCTCCCCTATACCTTTGGACAACTTTGTAGAAACAACAAACGACAGCAGCACAGAAATCAATACAACTGCCATAGTAACCGCGATCGCTTTATAAGTCGAATCCAGATAATCCGATTTCTGTGCGGTAACGGCAATACTCCAGCCATTCGTACCCTCCACAGGAGCATAAGCCATGTACTTTGCCACACCGTCAATCTCATAAGAACCAAAGCCGTTCTCCCCTTCCCGCATTGCGCTATGGAGTCTGGCAAGATCTTTGAGGCTGTCATCGCTTTGGGCTTCCTTCTCTATATTCTGGTTCATTATCGTGTCTAATGTGATATCGGCAATCGTATCCCCGTTTTGATTGATCATATATGCTCCGCTGTGCTCACTGACACGTATGGCAGAAACGATATCATTTAAAAATGTTTCCGGTGGGACAAAATAGATGACTCCTGCAACTGTCGAATTTGGATCTCCGTTCTTCCAGATAGGCGCAGCCACAATAATAGAAAGTTCGCCTGTAACCTTGCTGATCAGCGGCTCGGATATGGATACGTTCCCTCCCATTGCTTCCTGAATATACTCCCGGTCAGAATAATCATTGCCGTCAAAAATACTGATACCGTTCAATCCCACGATATTGCCGCGCTGAAAATCATAAATATCTACACGCTGATCCACAATGGCACGTTTCTCGTCCACAGTGGTGGCCGGATCAGAAAGCTGATAAATATATCCGGCGTCCATCGCGGCGTTTTTGAAAGAAATAATCTCCTGCCCCACAAAATCTGACGCCAGCACGGCACTTTCACGCATCATCTGGTCTACAGCGGAAACCGTGCTTCGATAATTAAGCCAAATATTGACAAATTCCACGATAAGAAGGGATATCAGGACAGTCAAACCCATGCATAAGGCAATTTTAGCCCGAATACTTTTTATTTTTTTCATCAGTATAGCCTCCCTTTTTTATTCATTTTTTGATAACTACTCTAAAAGACTGTATGCAAAAAGACGAACCTTCTTGCCTGTCCGATTACCTGCACTCCTTAAGAATCCCCAAAATCTTTCAGATTGCCGGCGCCCTCTGGCTTTTCGTCGATTCTCTGAACCATCACAAAAGCCACGGCGCCCAAAAATGCACAGGCCGCCACTGTAGCTACAAGGCGAAGAAAAGCAGAGCATATAAAGACAAGCCCTCCTGTTTCCGTAAGGATAAGCGAAGTCATATTTGCCGTGATATGGAGCAGGACAGCTGCCCTCAGAGATCCATATTTTTCATAAACATATGCCAGCAGCATTCCCAGGCCCATTGCATAGAGAAGCTGAACCAGATTGCCATGCGTAAAGCCGAACAGAATTGAGATTCCGGCCGCTGCCGGCAAAAAGCCCATCAGTTCCCGGCATCGCTTAAATAGAAGCCCCCGGAAGATCAATTCCTCGGATATAGGAATGATCACTCCCAGACAAATAACCTGAACAGGAAAGGATGGCTCATAAAATACGGCGGACATATTTTGGTATCCCTTGCTGGCAAATGCCAGATTCGACATGACAATCAGTACATTCCCGCCAATACAGGCTGCGATTCCAAGTATTACAGTCCAGATATATTTCTGTAGGGGCGCTTTTTTATTGACCGGAAGCTTCAGAAGCTCCTCCATTTTTCTGTCTCTGTGAAACAGCACCGCCATCACCGGAATCGTACACAAGGCCGCCGCCGCAAGCATCTGCACTTGATAATGGGCAGCCGTTTCCAGCATGGCAGACTGCATCTGCATGGCTGCTGTGGTGATCTCTTCATTTGTCATAGAGTCCTTCCATGCCACGGACTGAATCATCTCCGGCACAGAAAAAAGCACCACCACCAATGCCGCCACCATGGCTGCAATCCATTCAATCCCCCAGTATAAGAGAAACGGACCGAACAGATGCCAGAATTTACTTTTTTTTGGAGTATTATTCATCCTTCCTCCTCCTTGTATTTGTGACCAGTTTTCGCAGCAAAGCGGTTACCTGCTGAATGTAGCCGCTTGCACAGCAAGCGCTTGGGCACCCGCAATTTGCAAAGCAGATTTTTAATGCGTCGATTCCCGTATTTTTACATACGATACTTTACATTACCTATAATATTGCAGCGTCCTCTCACCCGTTATTCATCCGCAAACCGCCCAAAAGCATTTTAGGATCTACTTTGCAGACAGTACACCAGTACAGCAATGCATTAATAACCGAATAAATAGTGCAACGCTGTGCTAGATTTCGCACTTCTCCCGCAGCCATTGCTTCAGTTCCTCTTCATTGCCCTCCAAGGCTCCCTGTGCCATCTCCGGCTTGCCGCCTCCGCGTCCTTTAAAAGCGGCGTTCATCTCACGGGAAAGCTTCCGCATATCCAGACTCTTGCTGCCGATCACATAGCGCCAGCCTCCCTGCGCATTTCCGCAGAATACAGCGCACAATACATGCCCTCTCTCCAAAACCAGATTCATCAATAGTCTGGGAGCCTCTCCGTCCAGCTCCGGCTCGAACAGACACGCCGCATCCCCCTGCACATCTGCCTCCTGTGCTTTGTATTTCAGCATTTTCCTCTGCTGCTCTGCAAGACGCTGCTTTAACTGCCCATTTTCTTCTTTGAGATGATCCACAGCCTCCGAAACCTCGTCCTCCTTCGCACAGAGAGCGGCGCAGATGTGCTTCACAGAGGAAAGCTTTTTCTCATAATCATCCAGCGCCCGGAAACCACAGAGCATCGTGACGCGAGCCCCGCCTTTATAGCGCTGCACATTCGTCAGCTTGATCATGCCGATCTCGCCTGTCCTTGCCACATGGGGCGCACAGCAGGCGCAGACATCATAGCCCGGTACCGTGACGATCCGTATCTGGCCTTCAATCTCGATCTTGCTGCGATAATTCAATGCCCTGCTTTCCTCTTTGGAAGGATAAGAAACCTGGATTTCCAGATTCTTTGCCACGGCTTCATTTGCCTGAACCTCGATTTCGCGCAATTCCTCTTTCGTGATTCCACCGTTAAAATCCATCGTGCAATCCACGCTGCCAAGATGGAATCCCACATTGTCATATCCAAACCGCCTGTGCACCAGGCCGGACACGATATGCTCTCCTGTGTGCTGCTGCATCTTCATAAAACGACCCGTCCAGTCAATCCTGCCCGCCACAGGGCTTCCCTCTGCCGCCGGCCTGTCCGTGATATGCCGGATTTTCCCGCCCGATTCCCGCACATCCAGTACCCGGATTCTATGCGTACTTTTCTGCATGTTCATAGAATGAGCCTTCTCCTTTAAGACGGATTGCCGTGCATTGTCAGGCGGTACGCTTTCCGGCGCAGATGAGGGGATCTCTTCCAGCCACCCCGTATCCGCATACTGACCCCCTCCCTCCGGGAAAAACGCGGTCCTGTCAAGGACGATCTGATACCGTCCGCCGTCAGCGACGCATTCTGAGACTATGGCTGTAAACTCGCGCATATGACTGTCCTGATAAAATAATTTTTCTGTCATGGCTGCTGCCTACATCCTTTCCGGCGCCTCAAATCCCAGAAGATCTATACAAGTCTCCAAAATCCGTTTTGCCAGCCTGAGCAGTTCAATATACTCTGCCCGCCTCTGCTCGTCTTCCTCTGCGAGAATCTTCGTTTCATGGTAAAATTTATTAAATGCATTTGCCACATCATAGATATAAGCGCAGATCCTATGCGGAGCAGTCTCTTCATATACAACGTCAATCATTTCATTAAACTTTGCCATCTCCAGCATCAGCGCTTTCTCACACTCACTGGCCGGCTCCTGAATACGGCATGCCTTTCTGTCCTCATCCCCTACGTGCGTATCATAATCTACATCCCCCTGGGATGGGCGGACTTCATCCATATACTTATTTAAAATCGATTTGATGCGTACAATAGTGTACAGGATATAAGGCCCAGTATTTCCTTCAAAAGAAGTAAACCTGTCCACGTCAAATATATAGTCTTTAGACGCCTGATTGGACAAATCGCCATACTTGACTGCGGCAAGCCCTACGGTTTTCGCCGTATTTTCTGCCTCCGCTGTCTCCACTGTCCGGTTGTCCATGATTTTTTTGAGCATCTCTTCCTCAATCTCACGAAGCAGGTTTTCCAAGCGCATCACACCGCCTTCCCGAGTCTTAAAGGGCTTTCCGTCCTTTCCGTTCATGGTGCCGAAGCCCAGAAATTTTAATTCCAGTTCCGGACGCACAATCCCTGTTTTCTTCGCGCAACGGAACACCTGTACAAAATGCAGTTCCTGCCGTTTATCTACCACATAAATAATTTTGTCCGGGGAATAAAGTTTTTCCCGTTCCACCAGAGTGGCAAGATCCGTAGTGTCGTACAGGGCGGCTCCGTCCGACTTCAGGATCATACAGGGCGGCACTGCCTTGTTGTCGTCCTCCTCGGCCACATCCACCACCAGGGCGCCCTCGTCATAGTGGGCAAATCCTTTTTCTTTCAGCATCTCCACCATATCCGGAATATACTTCTGTACGTCCGCCTCCCCTTTCCAGAGGTCGAAATCCACCTTCAGGACTTCATAATTTTTCTTTAAGTCTGCCACGGAGACGTTCATGATGTGCTGCCAGACCGCACGATACCCCCGGCGTCCGCTCTGCAGAAGGTAAGTGGCCTCCAGCGCTTTTTCCCTGTATTCTTCATGCTCTTTTGCATAAGCGCTTGCAGTGGGATAGATTTCCTCCAGTTCCCCGATTGTAAACGGAGCTTCTTCGGGATATTCCCCTGTATATTTCTCATCAAAATACGGCAGATCCGGTTTACGCTTTTCCAATTCCGTAATAATCAGCCCCATCTGATACCCCCAGTCACCCAGATGGATATCCCCGATTACCTGATTTCCCTTGAACCGCATAATCCGCTTCACACTCTCGCCAATGATTGCGGAACGAAGATGCCCTACATGCAGCGGCTTCGCCACATTAGGGCCGCCATAATCAACCAGAATGGTTTTAGGTTCTTTTTCCGTCTCCACACCAAGAGTCTTTGAGAATGCCATTTCATTTAAAAATCCGGCCAAAAACATCGGGGCAAGTTTCAGATTGATAAATCCGGGACGTACTACCTCCACAGAACTTAGGATCTTGTTGTCCTGTAGATTCCCTGCCACATCTTCCGCAATCAAAAAGGGTGCTTTTTTATATGCTTTCGCGGCGGCTAACGCCCCGTTGCACTGATATTCACACAAATCCGGCCTGTTCGACAACGTCACCTTTGCATAAGACGCGTCATAGCCGGCTGTCCGAAACGCCAGTTCCATCTCTGCTGTTATAAAATCCAGCAATTTCTTCATCTTATCCACTCTCCATTTTTTCTCTTTTCTTTTGCCATTTTATCACCTATAATGATTTCTAGCAAGTATTCCAACACAAACTTCTCAAAGAAAGGATATTATGGTTATGGCTGACCAGGGAACTGTACATCGTATTCCGTGTCAATTCCCAGGCAAACTATGATAAAAGGAAATCAATCATGTTAAAAATCGGTTCTCATGTAGGCATGAGCGGCAAGGAGATGCTGCTGGGTTCTGCAAAAGAAGCTGTTTCTTATGGGGCAGATACATTTATGTTCTATACGGGCGCACCGCAAAATACCCGGCGCAAAGAACTGGACGAGCTAAATATTGAACCGGCCTGGGAGTATATGAAGGAACACGGCATTGAGGAGATCATTGTCCACGCTCCCTACATTATCAATCTGGGCAATTCCATAAAACCGGAGACCTTCCGGCTTGGGGTGGAATTTCTGGAAAAAGAGATTGAGCGCACCATTGCATGCAAAAGCCATGTACTGATCCTCCACCCCGGCGCCCATGTGGGGGAAGGCGCGGATATCGGCATCCGCCAGATCATCAAAGGGCTGAACGAGGTGATCCGCAAAGATATGGACTGCCTGATTGCATTGGAAACCATGGCCGGAAAAGGCTCTGAGATTGGCCGCACCTTTGAGGAACTGGCCCGCATCTATGACGGGGTCGCCTACAATGAAAAGCTGCGCGTATGCTTTGACACCTGCCACACGAACGACAGCGGATATGATATCATCCATCATTTTGATCATGTTATGGAACAATTTGACCGGATACTGGGAAAAGAACAGATTGCCGTTTTTCATATCAACGACAGCAAGAACCCTGCCGGAGCCGCTAAAGACCGCCACGCCAATATCGGGTTTGGGGAAATTGGTTTTGATGCGCTGTGCAATATCGTCCACCATCCGGATTTTAAACAAGTACCGAAAATTCTGGAAACTCCTTATGTCCCTGACACGGAAAATGCGAAAAAGTCTTATGCACCGTACAAATACGAAATTGAGATGTTAAAGAACCGTCAGTTTGACTCTGGCCTGTTGGAAAAAATACGCCATAAAAAGGCATAAAAATAACACGTCTGGGCGGGATCGAACCGCCGCACCTGCCTCCGGAGGGCAGTGCTCTATCCACTGAGCTACAGACGTGTACTGCATGCGTTCAGGAAATGTGACGACATCTTCCTGAACGCATTTGTTATCGTAACATAATTTCCGGTAAAAGTAAAGAGTCAATTTGTAAAAAGCCGTGTAAAAAATCAAAAACCAGGTTAACAGTTTCTGTACTTCTGCATGGTCAGCCGCCGGGCTTCTCTTTCATAAATATATGCGTGGTTGCTCAGGATTTCTTCCTCTTCCACCTGCGTCTCATTGATCTCTACAACCATTGCATCCATCTCCTCCGGCGCCATCCCCTTAGATTTCGGCACCAGTACCACCTCATGCACACTGCTCGGCAGCACATAATAATCGTCTTCCAGAATTTTACCTGCCAGATCGAGTACCTCCGGATAAGCGATACACGCTGCGCCCAGGCTACGGATGGGATTGGACAGCACATACATAAACTCCTCTTCTGTACCCCGCGCTCCTTCCAACAGGTTTTTCTTTCCTCCATGTGCAGAATGCAGAATCTCGTCAACCGCCTGCTGCATAGTAAATAACTGTGCCGGAAGCAGCCGTTTCACATTTTCACATGCCAGAGAAAATAACTGCTCCTTTGTCACATTCCATCTCTGCATATGCTGGTTGCCCACTGTCATCGTGGCCGTGCCCTGCCGGCTGATATCCAAAAGCACATAGAATACAATGCTTAAGTCCAGCATCTCCATATGAGGGATATCTTCCAGAATTTCCCGGTTCTTCTCCGTATGGATCAGCTTAAACACAATCTTATCCCGAATTGACTCATAACACCCAATCCGTGGCTCATTCCAGGACTGTCCGCATGAGAGCGTTTTATAAAAATTCAGTATATCCTCCACAATCTCGTCCATGGATTCCCCATCTGTAAAACGCTGGTAATATTCTTCCAGATAGATCGTCGGCGAAATATTGACTCCGGGAGCCTCTACAAGCATTCCTTTCTTCACTCTGCCGTTGTTTTTAACCGCCGTATACAGGCTTGCCTTAACGCCTCCCTCAAGTCTGCCGTTCATTTTCTTTTCTATAGCGCATATAAATTCCTGATATTCCATACTACTCCTTTCTTTCTGCGCATCCATCTGAAATTAAAATGAGAAAACTGACACGGAAAACGTGCCTCAGAAAAATTGATTTGAAAATATTAGGTGGTTAGATTATACTGGATTGGTGCAAAAAAAGCAACTACTTTTTTGCAGAAACCCTTTTTCAGAAAATACAGAAAAAAGACATGTTTTGAGTATACAAAACATGTCCGCCTGGCTCGTTGCTTCGCGTGAATCAGCTACAGCCCACAGCCTGACCGGCTGCGGGCTGCGGGGCATATTATACTCTTGACAGATATTCTCCGGTACGTGTATCAATCTTCAATACATCCCCGGTCTCCACAAACAGCGGCACCATGACCGTAGCGCCTGTCTCAACAGTAGCCGGCTTGGTAGCTCCCTGCGCAGTATCTCCCTTAAATCCAGGCTCGGTCTCTGTGATTGCCAGTTCTACAAACAAAGGCGGCTCCACAGAAAATACATTCCCCTTGTGTGAACAGATCTTTACATTCTCATTCTCCTTCACGAACTTCAGCGCATCCCCAACCACATCCGCATTCAAAGCAATCTGATCATAGGTCTCAACATCCATAAAATTATATAGATCCCCATCCTGATACAGATACTGCATCTCCTTCCTGTCGATATGCGCCTTCGGGAACTTCTCAGTGGGCCGGAACGTCTTCTCTACGACGCCGCCGCTGATGATATTCTTTAACTTGGTTCTGACGAACGCCGCACCCTTCCCTGGCTTTACATGCTGAAATTCCAAAATCTGAAAGATATTTCCCTCAATCTCGACGGTAACACCATTCTTAAATTCTCCTGCTGCGATCATTTGTAATCCTCCTTCAACCACGCAAACCCGCGTATGATTATTGTTAATTCATTCCATTACTTCACTCCTGCCGCTGCCAGCCGTTACTGCCCACGGCCATAGGCAGCATCATAACTACTCACTGTCAACTGCATACCATTCTATAATAGATTCATGTTTTTTTCAACCTTTTTTTGTTCATTTCAGCAATGGAAAAACCAGAAACCTCTTTTCAGGCCTCTGGTCTATTCTTCATATAAAAATAAAGCACAATCCGTTCCAGATAACGCTTCAGCACAATCTGAATCTCCTCCTTCGGATAAATCGGCTTTACAAGGATATTACGGATCCCACAGCGTTTGGCGCCCCAGACATCCGTAAAAAGCTGGTCGCCGACAAAAAGGGTATTTGCCCGGTCTGTCCCCATAATCTCCATCGCACGGATATAATTTTTCGTAGACGGCTTGTGCGCATCATAAATATAATTTGTCCCGATCTCCGCATTAAATAACCTCACCCGGAACTCTTTGTTGTTGGAAATAAGGCATGTGGAAAATCCCATCGCATGCAACTGATAAAATAACTTTTTGGCCCTTTCATCCGCAGGCGCACCATGGGGAACCAATGTGTTGTCAATATCAAATATCACACCTCTGAATCCTTCCATATATAGTTTTTCAAACGGTATGATATACGTGGACGCCACATAATCATCAGGAAAAAACATCTCAAACATAACCTATGCTCCCCTTGAACTATCCTGCTCCGTCAGCCGGGTAATCAATTCCTCACAGATACGAAGCACCGTTTTTCCGTCTGTCCGAATCACCACATCTGCGGCCGCTTCATACTTCTCCCGGCGCTTTTCCATCAATTCCGTAATATATCCTACATTCTTGTTTCCATTTAAAACCGGCCGGTCCGTGCTGTCCTTCACCCGTTCATAGATGGTCTCAGGACTGGCGGTCAGAAGCACTACGCGTCCGTTTTTCTTCATTTCGGCCACATTCTCTTCCCGAAGAGCCGCCCCGCCTCCGCAGGAAATTACCACATGCTTGTGTTCCTGCATTTCCATCAGAAGCTGCGTCTCCCTGTTCCGGAAATATTCTTCCCCATAGGTGGCAAAGATATCCGGGATGCTCATCCCTTCCCTCTCTGCGATCACCTGATCCATCTCCACGACTTCCATGGCAAACATGGTACTCAGATAATCAGAAACCGTGGTCTTCCCAGCCCCCATAAATCCGATAAGCACAATATTATAATCAAACAAATGCCTTGCCTGGATCCGCTTGCTGTTCTTGATGATCCTCAAAAATACATCTTCTATCTCGTTTTGATACTGATTGCCCTTGAGCCGCTCCCGCCTTCTGCGTTCCTGCTTCTCCTCCTGGACCGGTTGCAAAATCGGAAGCCCATATTGCTCCTTATAAGCCATAATCTTTTCAATGATGGAATTACGTTCTTCCAAAGCATCTATAATCTTATCATCGCACATGGCGAGCCGCTCACGGTACATCTCCAAATCATTCATGTTCTTCTCCCTTATTCTCGCTGTCTCCTGCCCCTTTTTCCAACGCGGCATTGACATCTGCCTTAAAAACAGCCCATGCCTCCTCATTCTCCACAAAATACTTGGGACAGTTCTTCCCTGTCACATCATAATGACGGATGACTGCATCCGCATTCAGCCCGTACTTGGCGCACAGAAAAGCCGTTAATTTCACAATGGACACATATGTTGCATCTGTAAATTTTCCGGTCTCATCCGGATGGCAGCACTCGATGGAAATCGTATCATGATTCCGCTCATTGGAAGCATAGGCAATCTCCCATGTAGGTACGCACTGCACGACCTCGCCATCCAGACCAACCACAAAATGGCTGCTTACCGAGGTTCCATGCCCATCCTGAAGCCCATTAAAATAGTCCCGGTTCTGCTGCGCCGTACTTCCCGGATTCGCCGTATAATGGATAACGACCCCTGTAATCGGATCTGCCTCTGTACCCGGCCTGGAATACTCATTAATATCTAAAAGCTGCACGCTTATGTCCGGTTCTGACGCATCCACATCCAGGCCGCTCGTCTTTTCCTCCTCTGCAGAACAACGTGAGAGTACCGCCATCACCAGCAAAACACCGAGCACGCCGGCAGCAATGCCAAGCAATAGGCTTTTCCCGTCCAGGTGAATATGCACAGAGATCTTTCTGGATATTTTTTTCTTTTTCCGCTTTGTCTTTCGTTTTGACTTCCTGTTTTTTTTCTTCTGTCCTGTATCTTTTAGCCCGGTGTTCCTAAGCCCTGTACCGGTCGACTCCGTACTTCTTAGTTCCGTACTTTTATGCTCCGTACTCTCCTGTTCCATTCTTCTTTGCTCCGTACATCTTTCTGACTTTATATCAGGCTGGCTCAGTAATCATCACATGACTTATTGAACAATAGCAGTTCCGCAAATATACCTGACAGGCATCAGGTAAATGATGCCCCTGCGGGGCAGGGAGACTTTACCTGATCAGTTCTGCCTTATCGGGTAAAGTCCATGCAGACGCTCAGAGCCTTACTCATCCACACTGTAATTCGGCGCCTCTTTCGTAATATGGATATCGTGGGGATGGCTTTCCTTCAGCGATGCTGCTGAAATCTTCACGAACTGCCCGTTCTCTTTGAGCTGTTCAATCGTAGAAGTGCCGCAGTATCCCATTCCGGATCGGAGCCCGCCCATCAGCTGGAACACCGTATCCTCCACGGTTCCCTTATAAGCCACGCGCCCCTCTACGCCTTCTGGTACAAGTTTCTTCGCATTTTCCTGAAAATAACGATCCTTACTTCCATTCTCCATGGCGGCAATAGACCCCATTCCTCGGTAGACCTTGTATTTCCTTCCCTGATACAGTTCAAAAGTTCCAGGGCTTTCATCGCATCCGGCAAAAATACTTCCCATCATACATACATTCGCTCCGGCTGCGATCGCCTTCGTCATATCGCCGGAATACTTGATGCCGCCGTCCGCAATAATCGGGATTCCATGCTCTTTTGCCGCTGCATAGCAGTCCATCACCGCAGTGATCTGCGGCACGCCGATCCCTGCAACCACACGAGTCGTACAAATGGAACCCGGCCCGATGCCCACCTTGACCGCATCTACCCCTGCCTCAATCAATGCCTTTGCTCCGGCCCCGGTTGCCACATTCCCTGCAATGACTTGCAGATCCGGGTATTTCTCTTTCACCATACGGACGGTATGCAGCACATTTGCCGAATGCCCATGGGCAGAATCCATGACAATCACATCCACCTTTGCATCTACAAGCGCTTCCACACGTTCCAGACAGTTGGCCGTTATTCCGATGGCCGCGCCGCAGAGCAGGCGCCCCTGGGAATCTTTTGCCGAGGAAGGATATTTGATCTGCTTTTCAATGTCCTTTATGGTAATCAACCCTTTCAGGTTGCCGTTCTCGTCTACTATGGGGAGCTTTTCCTTTCTTGCCCTTGCCAGAATCTTTTTCGCCTCATCTAAAGTAATGCCTTCACGGGCTGTGATCAGGCTTTCCGACGTCATACATTCTTTTATTTTCCGGGAGAAATCTTCTTCGAATTTTAAATCACGGTTCGTTATGATTCCGACCAGCTTCTTGCCTTCTGTTACCGGAACACCGGAAATACGGAACTTTGCCATCAGTTCATTGGCATCCTTCAGCGTATGCTCCGGCGAGAGATAGAACGGGTCAGTGATTACTCCGTTCTCAGACCTTTTTACCTTGTCCACTTCATCTGCCTGCTGTTCAATAGACATGTTTTTATGTATAATCCCGATTCCGCCCTGACGCGCCATCGCAATGGCCATGCGGTATTCAGTAACCGTATCCATCCCTGCGCTCATCATTGGAATGTTCAGCTTGATTTTCTTCGTAAGATGCGTAGATAAATCCACCTCATTCGGAATCACTTCCGAATATGCCGGCACTAACAATACGTCGTCAAATGTAATACCTTCTCCAATAATTCTTCCCATGGCTTTACCTTCCTTTCCTTCCTTTTGTCTCTGTCTTCTAGTAGATAATTATCTGTTATGGTACAAAAATTCAACTTGATTGTCAAGTGATTTTCGCAAATAAAAAAGAGTTCCAATTCGGAACTCTTTTTTATACTCATGAGCATACTTATCTGCCAAATGGTTGTTCTTAAATCATTTGGAACTTTTGGCAGATCATTCGGCTCACGGGTATATCTATGATCGTTCAGGTGGCTGATATTACATCATGCCCATTCCGCCTGCACCGCCGGCCGGCATAGCAGGTGTGTCTTCTTTGATTGTTGATACAACGGACTCTGTGGTCAGCAGGGTTGAAGCTACGCTGGTCGCATTCTGCAGAGCGCTTCTTGTAACCTTTGCCGGATCAAGGATCCCTTCTTTTACCATATCAACATATTCTTCCTTATATGCATCAAATCCGATTCCAACCTCGGACTCCCTTACCTTATTCACAACAACAGAGCCTTCCAGTCCTGCATTGCATACGATGTGGTACAACGGGGATTCAAGAGCTTTCAGGATAATCTTCACACCGGTCTTCTCGTCTCCGTCCAACTCGTCAGCCAGCTTTTCAACCTGCTTCGCCGCATGGATATATGCAGAACCGCCGCCTGCAATGATTCCTTCTTCTACTGCCGCCCTTGTAGCATTCAGAGCATCTTCCATACGCAGTTTTGCTTCCTTCATCTCGGTCTCTGTAGCTGCCCCTACACGGATCACTGCCACGCCGCCTGCCAGCTTCGCAAGCCTCTCCTGAAGCTTCTCTTTATCAAAGTCAGAAGTTGTCTCTTCAATGCCCTTCTTGATCTGTGCAACTCTGTCGGCGATTGCCTGCTTGTCGCCGGAACCGTCTACGATCACCGTATTTTCCTTCTGTACCTTCACAGATTTTGCACGGCCAAGCTGATCCATGGTCGTCTCTTTGAGATCCAGGCCCAATTCTTCTGAAATTACCTGTCCGCCGGTCAGGATCGCGATATCCTGAAGCATCTCTTTCCTTCTGTCGCCGTATCCCGGAGCCTTTACCGCTACTACGTTGAATGTTCCCCGCAGCTTGTTCACGATCAGGGTGGTCAAAGCCTCCCCTTCGATATCCTCTGCAATGATCAGAAGCCTTGCGCCGGACTGCACAACCTGTTCCAGAAGGGGAAGGATATCCTGAATATTGGAAATCTTCTTATCTGTAATCAAAATGTAAGGATCCTCCAGAACCGCTTCCATCTTCTCCATATCTGTTGCCATATATGCGGAAATATAACCGCGGTCGAACTGCATACCTTCTACCAGATCCAGTTCTGTCATCATGGTCTTGGATTCCTCAATCGTAATCACGCCGTCATTAGAAACCTTCTCCATAGCATCTGCTACCATCTCGCCGACTGCTTCATCGCCGGAAGAAACGGCTGCAACTCTTGCAATCTGCTCTTTCCCGGTTACCTTGCTGCTCATCTCGGCAATCGCTTCCACTGCCTTATCTGTGGCCTTCTTCATCCCCTTGCGGAGCACGATCGGATTAGCGCCCGCCGCTAAGTTCTTCATTCCTTCATTCACCATAGCCTGTGCAAGCACGGTAGCCGTAGTCGTTCCGTCACCGGCAACGTCATTGGTCTTGGAAGCGACTTCGCGGATCAGCTGTGCGCCCATGTTCTCGAATCCGTCTTCCAGCTCGATCTCTTTTGCGATCGTCACACCGTCATTTGTAATAAGGGGTGCGCCGAAAGATTTATCCAATACAACGTTCCTTCCTTTTGGTCCAAGTGTCACGCTTACTGAATCCGCAAGCTGGTTCACGCCCTTTTCCAATGCTGCTCTGGCTTCTGCGCCATATTTAATTTCTTTTGCCATTTTCATTCACCTCATTCATTATATTCAAACCGTCTATATATCTCAATAGTTAATCTTGTCAAGCTTCCACAGTTCAAAGGATATTCCCTGCGTAAATATCCTTTCCGATTATAATTTACGCTTCTACGATTGCCAGAATATCACTTTGCTTTACAATCATAAATTCTTCGCCGTCCAGTTCTACCTCTGTCCCTGCATACTTGGAGTAGATTACTTTATCCCCGACACTTACCTGCATGGTCACTTCTTTTCCATCTATAGTCCCGCCAGGCCCTACAGCTATCACTTCCGCTTCCTGCGGCTTCTCTTTTGCCTGCCCCGGAAGAACGATACCGGACTTTGTTGTTTCTTCTGCTTCTAACTGTTTTAATACAATTTTGTCGCCTAATGGTACTAACTTCATTGTAATTCCTCCTTAATTATATGTTGTTCTGTTAGCACTCAATTCATTTGAGTGCTAACCCATGAATATAAAATAGCACTCTGTTTGCAATTTGTCAACAATGTTTGTGAATTTTTATAATTAGTTTATAAAAAAGCGGATATACTTTCTCAGCTCTCCTTTTTTTCCGATACGCTGTAGAACCCGTTTTCGATTCGGAAAACCACCATGTTGCCGGACGGCGAACGGTAGCGCTCCTTTACCACCCCGGTGCAGTAAAGGATTTCTTTTTTGGTGGAAATATAGCACTGGTACTTTGCATCCAGCGAAATCACCGTCAGATCCTCATCTTTTAACTCTAAGTATATGTAATCTTCTTCAATATCATACTTGTAAACCTGACATCTGTGCGTCGTATCATCTAATACCGCATCCGCTGAAATTGTCTTCGCCATCTGTAAATCCACAAAATTCCCTTCGTACATCTGCCTTCCTCCTTTTAAACCTGACAGCCTCCCGAAAGCCTGTCTGAAATATACTATCCTGAAAACTCCCACGCCTCTATGAAAAAGAAAGGATATCAGTTGTCTGACATCCCCTCCGGCCCTTATGCTCTTTCCTTCTTAATCTTCTCCAGCTCTGTAAAGACATATTCATTCAATACCTTTATGTACGTCCCCTTCATACCGGATGAGCGGGACTCGATCACGCCCGCGCTTTCAAATTTTCTCAGTGCATTGACAATGACAGAACGTGTGATGCCTACGCGGTCTGCAATTTTGCTGGCAACTAAAATCCCTTCCATGCCGCCTAATTCATCAAAAATATGGAGGATGGCTTCTAACTCGGAAAAAGACAATGTGCTGATCGCCGACTGTACAATATGCTCTTTCCGGGACTCCTCCGCGTTCTCCTCATTCACGGAACGGAGCATTTCAAGTCCTACCACCGCGGTTCCATATTCACTCAGGATGATATCGTCAATCTCGTAAAATGCATCCTGCTTGTAGATAAACAATGTACCCAGTCGTTCCCCGGCAATATCAATGGGAGTGATGATGGCCTGATACCCCCTGATGGACTCCGGCGAGAAACCAAGAGTCTCCAGATTCACATTCTCCTTGGTGGATAAAATGCTCAAAAGGCGCTCATTCAACATCTTGTCAATATGGGAACCCACAGACTCCGTGATCAATTCATGGAGCCCTGTAATCTGCACAGATCTTCCCACGCCCAGAATCTTCCCCTTTTTACTCACGACCAGAACGTTAGAGTCCAGAATCTCCGTCATCACCGCGCAGATGTCATTAAACACTACCTTGCTGGAATTATTATTATGAAGCAGTTTATTGATCTTTCTCGTTTTATCTAGTAGTTGTACACTCATTACGCTCCTCCGCTTTTGTTAAAGACAATTCCTTGCTTATCTAATTGTATACACAACTCGTTCCAGTTTGTCAGATAAAACCATGTTATCATACAATTTGTGAAATATCAATGAAATCCTCGCCCTTTTAGCGACATTTTTCAATCTTTTTCGGCTTGATCCTGCTTTTTGTTTCTTACATAACCGCATTTCTCGTCTGCGCAGACCAGCTTGTTCCCTTTTTCCACCATATAGCCCCCGCAATCCGGGCATTTCTCTGAAGAAGGCTTCTGCCAGGACATAAAATCGCACTCTGGATTGTCCTCGCATCCATAGTATTTTCTGCCCTTCTTTGTCTTGCGGAGTACCACTTCCTTCCCGCAGTTAGGGCAAGGTACCCCAATCTTTTCCAGATAGGGCTTTGTGTTGCGGCATTCCGGAAATCCCGGGCAGGCAAGGAACCTGCCGTGGGGGCCGTATTTGATGACCATGTTGCGGCCGCACTCCTCGCAGACCACATCGGTGACTTCATCCTCAATCGTCACGCTTTCCTGTTCTTTTTCCGCAATCTGGACTGCTTCGTCCAGATCCGGATAGAAATTGCGGATGACCTCCTTCCACGTCACACGGCCTTCCTCCACCATATCCAGAAGCCCTTCCATATTGGCCGTAAAATGGACGTCCACTATGCTTGGAAAGGACTGTTTCATGATGTTGTTGACCACTTCCCCGATCTCCGTCAAATACAGATTCTTCCCCTCTTTGGTAATATATCTCCGGGCCAGAATCGTACCGATGGTGGGCGCATAGGTACTTGGCCGCCCAATCCCCTGCTCCTCCAATGCCTTCACTAACGTAGCCTCCGTATAATGTGCAGGCGGCTGGGTAAAATGCTGTTTGCTCTCAAAATCCTGTCTGGTCAGCACCGTGTCCTTCTGCAGGGCATTGACCAGCACATTGCTTTCCTCCTTTTCCTCGTCGGCCTCCATATACACAAAGCGGAAACCTTCAAAAGAAACCCGTGAAGTAGAGACCGTAAATAGATACTCTCCCGCTCCAATCTTGATGGAAGTCGTCTCAAATCTCGCGGGCTGCATCCTGCTTGCCGTAAAACGCTTCCAAATCAGCTGGTACAGCCGGAACTGATCCCTTGTCAGGGATTCTTTTAAGGAGGCCGGAGTTCGGGTGATATCCGACGGGCGGATTGCCTCATGGGCGTCCTGGATCTTCTTTTCCGTCTGCTTCGCCGTACTCCCGGCAGCAGCATATTCCTTACCATAGGTCTCGGCAATATATGCTCTCGCCGCTGCATCCGCCTCCTCGGAAATACGCGTGGAATCGGTACGCAGGTAGGTAATAACACCCACAGTCCCGTTCCCCTTGATATCAATTCCCTCGTAGAGCTGCTGGGCAATGCGCATCGTCTTCTGTGTACCGAAATTCAGCGCCTTTGCCGCTTCCTGCTGGAGCGTACTGGTGGTAAAAGGAAGGGGGCTTTTACGGATGCGTTCTCCTTTTTTGATATCTTTAATATGATACTCCTCATGCTCCACAGCCTGAAGGATACTGTCCAGCTCCTCTCTGGAGCGGATAGTCATCTTCTTTTTTTCCGTACCGTAGAACTTAGCTTTCAGAGGACGTTTTTCTCCTTTTATGGAAAATACCGCGTCCAATGACCAGTATTCTTCCGGGATAAATGCGTCGATCTCCTCCTCCCGGTCGGCAATAATGCGAAGAGCCACGGACTGCACTCTCCCGGCGCTTAAGCCCCTCTTTACCTTTGCCCAGAGAAGCGGGCTGATACGGTATCCCACCATCCGGTCCAGAATTCGGCGCACCTGCTGTGCATCCACCAGATCCATATCGATCTCCCGCGGCGCTTTTAGCGATGCCTTTACTGCATTCTTCGTAATTTCGTTAAATGTGATCCGGCACATCTTCTTCTGATCCAATTTCAAGGCAGCCGCAAGATGCCAGGAAATCGCTTCTCCCTCGCGGTCCGGGTCAGTCGCGAGATAGACCTTGTCTGCCTTTTTCACTTCCTTGCGCAGGCTTGCAAGGATATCCCCCTTCCCCCGGATGGTAATGTATTTTGGCTCATAATCATGCTCCACATCAATCCCTAACTGACTCTTCGGCAGATCGCGCACATGCCCGTTGGATGCCGCGACCGTATAATTACTTCCTAAAAACTTTTTAATTGTCTTTACCTTGGCAGGTGACTCCACAATAACCAGATAGTGCGCCATGACAACTTACTCCTCCATCTACAACTGCGAACCGTCTATATTCGAACATAATAATTTTTTGAAACCTCTTTAATGTATCCCTTAATCTCCAGGGATGAAAGCGTCTCCAATACTTTCCGGGGCATAAGCCCTGTCGCCTCCATGATTTCGCCGGCGCTCCTTGGACTTAGAACAACTGAACTATACACCAATTTTTCCGTACTTTCAAGCACTTTTTTTACTTCCCTGTTTTTTTCCCGTAAAATATTGCCTGATATCCCCAGCTCCTCTAACAGCATCTCCGGCGACGTCAGGATTCCCGCTCCCTGCCGGATAAGCTGGTGGCATCCCTGGCTCAGCATGCTGTCTGCAGGCCCGGGCAGGGCATACACATCCTTTCCCTGTTCCAACGCCATATCCGCCGTAATCAGGGAACCGCTTTTCTCCCTGGCTTCAATCACAATCACAAGATCTGACAGGCCGCTGATGATCCGGTTCCTCCGCGGAAAATGATAAGGCAGCGGCTTCACGCCCGGAGGCAGCTCGGAGAGGATTCCGCCGCCCTGTTCTAAAATATCCTGATAAAGCCCGGCGTGGTCTCTCGGATAACAGATATCCACCCCATTCCCCAACACGGCAAATGTCTTTCCCCCGCCTGTCAGCGCTCCCCTCTGGCTGATTCCATCAATCCCGAACGCCAGGCCGCTTACAATCTGAATTCCATATTCCGAAAGCACTTCCCCAAATTCATAGGCATATTTTTCCCCGTAATGGCTGCACCTTCTTGCCCCTACGACAGCCACACTTAAAAATTCCTCATCAGGCAGGCGGCCCTTCACATACAGGGCATAGGGCTTGTCCTGAATATCCATGAGCTTTTTCGGATACTCCGATTCAAAACAAGTGACGAAACGGATTCCCTGTTCCTGCATCTTTTCATACTCGCCCTGCAAATCCCATGTTTTTTTCGCCTGAATCATTGTATTACAGTCCTTCTCATTTAAGAACCGAAATTGGTGCAAATGCGTTTCTTCTATATAATAAACTTCTCTCGCTGATTTCATGTATGCACGGAGCAAAGTTTTTTTACGGTCGGAAATCCCGGCAGCGGCCAGCCAATAGTCGTAAGCCTTTTCTTTTAGTTGCAGGCTTTTGTTCCTGTCTTCCTTTTCATCTTTACTAATGTTGATGTTCTGATTTACATTTTTGTATCTCAATTTATCTCCCCCAATACTTTTTATCCAGCGAGCGATAGCCCACCGCTTCTTTTAAATGCCGTTCCAAAATATGCTCTTCCCCATCCAGATCTGCGATCGTGCGGGCTACCTTCAGAATCTTATGGTACGTGCGGGCCGTCAGCCCCAGCCTGGCAAATGCCTGCCGCATCAGTTTTTCTTCCTGACCGCCTAATGTACAGTACATTTCCAGTTCCCGTGTCCCCAGCATGGCGTTGGTCAGGATCTTTGTCCCTTTATAACGCATATTCTGTATTTCCCGTGCCCTGCATACCCGCTCCCGGATCGAAGCGGAGCTTTCCTCCTTATGTCCTTTTTGCAAAGCTTCATACTGCACTCTGGGCGCCTCCACGCAGATGTCCATCCGGTCTAAAAACGGCTGGCTCAATTTCCCCAGATAATGCTGGATCTGTCCCGGCGTGCAGGTACACCGGTTCATATCAGGATAACAGCCGCAGGGGCAGGGATTCATTGCGGCCACCAACATAAAATTGGCTGGGAACAGATAATTGCCCTGATTCCGGGTAATCCGTACCTGGTGATCCTCCAAAGGCTGGCGCAGGACTTCCAACACATTTTTCTGGAACTCCGGAAGCTCGTCCAAAAACAGCACGCCCTGATGGGCAAGGCTGATCTCTCCCGGTACAGGCACCATCCCCCCGCCCACAAGGGCTGTTTTCGTAGCGGTATGGTGGACGCTGCGGAAAGGCCTCCTCCGTATCAGAGGGCTTTTATCGTCCAATATCCCCAGAATGCTGTATACCTTGGTCAGCTCCATGCTTTCCTCCAATGTCATGGGCGGAAAGATAGACGGGATCCTCTTGGACGTCATGGACTTTCCACTCCCCGGAGGACCCATCAGCAGCAGGTTGTGGCCGCCTGCCACAGCCACCTCCGCCGCCCGTTTGACCGCAGCTTGTCCGCAGACATCCGCATAGTCCCATTGTTCCTGTTCATCTTCCGGCTCCTTCTCCGGGTAGGGCTCCGGTGCTATGGATATCTTTTTGCTCAGATGCCCATACGCCTCTTCCAGACTGCCCACACCGATCACCTCAAGGCCTTCCACCAATGCTCCTTCCGGGGCATTGGCACGGGGCACGATGCAGGAGCACACTCCGGCATTTTTTGCCTCTGATACAATAGGCAGGATGCCCGGCACCTTCCGAACCTTTCCGTCCAGACTCAGTTCCCCCACGATCAAGGTCGAATTCACCTGATGCTCGCTTAATTTACCCAGAGATACCAGAATTGCCACCGCAATGGGCAAATCAAAGGCCGCTCCCCGCTTTTTCATAGTCGCAGGAGCCAAATTAATAACCGTCTTTTTGGCCGGGAAATCCAACCCGGAATTTCGAATCGCCGTGCGTACCCTCTCCGCCGCCTCCTTCACCTCCGACGACAGATACCCCACCATGTGGAACGCCGGAAGCCCATTGCTTACATCCGCCTCCACATTCACAAACTCCACCTTCAGTCCAAAAACGGACGCAGACAACACTGTGCTAAAACTCATCCGCATACTTCCTTTCTTCTGACACTTCCATTTTTACAGCCTGCATCCACACACAGCGCCCTTTTAGACATCTGCCGTTTGCCGCAAACCATAAAAATGCCCGATATAGTTGCTCAAAATCAATGAATCTTGGCCGAAACGGCCGGATTACCTAGTGCAGAACGCACTGCCTGATGTATGTATCATATTCCACATGCCGCATAATTGTCAACCCTTTTTTGTCCTTGTTTTCGGTGGAAAAGCACAAAATCACCTTTTTTCACATAAACTATATCAAATGTGTTGAGGAACTGTACGGAAATAATCTGACATCCATTATTTTCTCAAAATTCCTGCGAGGTGACATGTTGAAATCTTTTCCCACTCCTCTGACTCCTTCAGAAGAGAAATATTACATCCAGAAATATACGGAAGGAGATCTTCACGCAAAGCATATCCTGATCGAACGGAATCTACGGCTCGTTGCACATGTAATAAAAAAATACCAGTATCTGGAAGAAGAACAGGAGGATCTTATTTCGATCGGAACCATCGGGCTTATCAAGGCAGTCTCCACATTCAATGCCAGGAAGGGAAACCGTCTTGCAGCATACGCCTCCAAATGTATTGACAATGAGATCCTGATGTACCTCCGTTCCAAAAAAAAGACCAGCAAAGAGGTGTCCCTGTACGAACCCATCGGCACGGATCGGGAGGGCAATGAAATCAAATTATATGATATCATCGAAACGGAGGAAGACGACGTACCGGAACGTCTGTACCTGAAAGAAAATATCCAGAAGCTCTATGAAAAAGTAGAAAATGAACTTTCCCAGCGTGAAAGGCTGGTGCTAAAGATGCGGTACGGCCTGTATAACGGGGAAGAATATACACAGCGTGAGATTGCACGCCAGCTCGGCATCTCCCGCTCTTATGTATCCCGGATTGAAAAAAGCGCAGTTGAAAAACTGCGGGTTTTTTTTCACTAAAAAAAGAAGACTGTATAATCCTGAAATTGTACAGTCCTCTCCTTTACATAGCATGTACAGATGCATTTCTTCATTTGCAGCATCACTCCATGGTCTACCCCATTTTCGATATGACAGGATTCCCTCTTTTCACGGTCTGCCGCAAACGGTCATCTCTCCTTCCTTCTCACAATCTGCCGCAGGATCTCCGGGTCTTTGATCTTCCCATCCTCTGCCAGCATCGCAACCTTTGACAGGATTTCCGCCGTCTTCGGATCCTCGTCCAAAAATGGAAGATACACCTTTCCTCTTTTTGCGCTGTGTACGGCGACAATATGGATCGTCCCGCCGCCGGACTGATGTATGACGCCGCTTCCTAAATGCACGCTGTAATGGTTCATCCCGCCTTTGATATCCGCGAAATGCTCCTGCACCGACACATTAGAAAGTTTCATCAGCCGGCACGTATACTCCACGATCGTCTTTCTCAGCTCCATGGTGGAGAAGGACGTCACCGGATCCACCCCGCCCACATAGGCAGTGCTTACCGCCAGATCCACGTCCCGCATCGTCTCGGAGAAGGTAACCGGGTCTATATCCCTGATCCGAACTTTTTTTCCATCCTTTCGGGAGCAGAAGGACACATACTCAATGGACGGTGCCTCAATATCGCCGGGCGAGAACCAGTCTGCCTCCGCATACAAATTCACGATCAAATTGTCTTTATAATATACTTTTTCCAGACCGCTTTCATAGCCCGCATTCCACTTTCTGCCCCTTAATGCAGCGGCCGCCTTCTTAGCCTGAATCTGATACCCCGAATATCTTCTGGATTCAGACATATCCAGTTCATCCTCTAATTTAAGATACAGCTCTCTAAAGACCTGCTTAAAGGGCTGTACAATTCCTGCCTCATAAATCTGCTCCTGAAAAACCTGCCACACCTGATGCTCATACAAATCATAAACGTGGGCGATACGCACCGTATTCGCCTTTCCCTCCGGCTCCTGTTCCCCAAAGTTTCCGTCCCTGTAAAACCCAATCTCCTCTTTGCTTACCAGCACCAGCTTATCCAACATAGGGGATACGATCGGATTACGCATCATGATTCCCAGTTCTTCCCGGGAAAATTCCGTCCGCTCCTCCATTGCCTGCTCCAGCATCTTTCTGGAACGCTTATACTGCTCGCTCCACCGGTTGTGGATCTCTTTTAAATGCAGAACCCTCTCATCCTTTTTCAATACAGCGGGAATGGTTTTCTGTTTCTTTTTGTTTTTCCGAATGCAGATCTCATTCCTTCCCTGCGCGTCAATCTCAATCCATGCCTCTACGCAATCTTTTTCACCCTCCCTGCCCATTAAAATCTGAGGAGACAGCACGTCCTCATTCTGCCGCACTTCCTCGCTCTCCATCATCCAGGACAGACGGGCCACGGTCTCAAACCGGGAATTTCGCGCCAGATTCATCAGCGCCATTTCCGCCGCGCGCTTCTCACTGGCCTGACGTTGGGAGCCGAACTTTTTTGATTCCTTCAAAAACTGTTGGACAAATAAATACCGCTCCAAAAGGTCTGCATCCCCTTCCAGAGGGCAGATGCAGTATGCATTCAGGGCGTCCTTGTTCCGCTTTTCCACAACTTCTTTTTTCCAGGCTTCCCTGCCCTTCTTCCCCAGAGAGGCATCCGCATACTTCCTTGCCCTTGTGTGGAATGAATTTTCGCACAGGAATCTGGATGCCTTATAAAGCATCTGGAAACGCTTTTCACCCAGAGACTCATACACGCTCCTGCACCATTCCATGTCAAATGCACCGTCGTACAAATCCTCCGGTTCGAGCTGCGTATATTTTGCGATCTCCGCCTTTTTCTGTTTCAGGTCATACTGTTTCATATGGGCGGTAAAATAATAGCAGGCTTCCTTAAACCCATCCCATTTTAGCACCTCTTTGACTGCCTCAATCCACTGTGGAGCCAGCATAGCCACCTCCACCAGCCGCTCTTCCTTAACGTGCGCTGCGGCAAGCGTTTCTGCATCATTGCCGGACGTAGGGTAGCAATGCCGGATCACATTGGAAAACACGATATTCCGGTCATCCCCGGATGCCTGCCTGCGGATGTCCTCCCCTTCCAGCACCTGCAGAGCCAAAATCAGATATTTCACGCCCCGGATAACCACAAGCCCCTCCACATAATCTGTAACCGCTGTTTTTTCGTTCAGGCGTTGACATTCCATAGCAAGCAATGTATCTGTAATCGTATCCAAAGCATTCCGAAGGCATTCAATCACCCCTGTACCGCAATGATACCGGGTAGGGCGGTAGTCCTCAATGTCAAGATGCGGCTTTCCCAAAAATCCCCTGCCTTCAAAATAAGCATCCCGGAAAGCTTCGCTGAGCTGCCCCCTGTTCCTTCTGTAATAATACCCGCGGTCTTCCTCCATGTGGTTGTCCATGATCCCTTCATAGAGCGCCTCCACAGGCAGCATACCAAGGAGTACCGCCCTGGCAAGGAGCAGGGGCGCAATCGTGGGCAGGCTTAACGCCCCGGAATCATTGCCCAGATTGTATTTGTTATACACTTCTAAAATGAGCGGAAAATATTTCCGAAAATGCCCGTCCTCACACTGCAATAAATGCAGCTGCTCCCGCAAAAACAAAATGCTCCGGCTGGAGGTCACTGCATGGGTCTCCTCCACGCCGTCATACCGCTTTTTCTTATAGTTCAGATATTTACCATACCGTGTAAGCATCTGTAAAATCCTGGCTGAATGCCCGGCAAAATCCATATTTTCCAGGATCTCCGCATAGTAATGCCGCAAAATGCTCTCGAAATGGCCGGCATACGGAATGCTATTCCATTCCTCCCGCTCCAGTGTAAACATCTCTGATTTTGCATCCGTCACTTTTTCCAGATAAACCGAATCATAGGTAGTCTCCAACAGAAACCGGAGTTCAAAAACAGTTTCCGGGGACAGAGCGTCCTTCTCAAAATACTGTTTCCACGTATCCGCAAGCGGCAGGGCTGCAAGACCCTTTTCCCCATGGTTCACAGGGTAAAAGCTTCTGTCCCTGACCTGCCTGTATTCATATCCCGTATAGTACTCCTCATCCTCATGGCTGGCGATACGGGCGCCCCAGCGCCGGATATAATCCAGCACCTGCTTTTTATTCCAGGGAAACACGGACTTTAAATCCACATGCTTTTCTTTTTTGAGCAGTCCCTTTTCCGTAACCTGCAGAAATTGCGGGGATTCCATTTCATAAACAGATTTTCGTCTATACAGGCCAAACCCCTCTTCCTTCCCTTTCATGTCCAAGGGAACCAGAATGTCCGGCATCTTACCCTCTTCTCCCATGGTTTGGAACGGCGGCTCCTCTTTTTCGCATTCTTCGGCGCCTCCCTCTCCCACAAAGAATGTAGCTCTCTTTTTACGCAATTCCATGGCCGATTCCCGAATGGTCTTGATTGCAGACTCTTTCAGACGGTGATAGCTGGCTCTCACCACATCCCTGTCCTGAGATGCAAGCACATCCACGATATACGCCCGCGCTTTCGCCTTCTTTGTCTTCAGCCTGCCTTCGAGCTGCAGGATATCCTCCCCGGTAAGTGTGCTTTCCCGATACTCCTGGACGATCCATTTTCCAAGCGCATCATTGGAGGAAATGATCTCCTTTAGCATAAAACTTTTTCTCTTTGCTTCGGACGCCAACCGGAACAGTTTTCCCATAAAAAAATCCAGATCTTTCGTTCTCAGAGAAGATGCGACATACGGAAGGAATTTCTCCACCATCTCTGTGGACGGATATTTGTCAAGAAGATAGAACAGGCAATAGCACAGGCTGTCTTTTGTAAGCGTCGTCTCAAACCATTCAAAGCCTTTTGAAGAATATACTTTCTTACTGCCCACGGACGGCAGGAAACCCCATATCTGTGCATAAAGCTTTTCCGTCTGTCCTTTCGTCAAATGCAGTTTTTCTATATCCTTTCCCATGCGGACACACTCGGAGTAGAACAACGCGAGAATCCACTCGTCGTCCCCGAATTTTTCCGGAAAGTCCAGATAGTTTCCCACATTAAAGCTGTTTGTGAGACGCAGATAGACCAATGCGCTCGCCACCACATACCGGCGGCCGCTTTGAAGCAGCAGGCAGGCTTCTTTGATTGCCTCTTCTACATCAAACGCCCCTTTACAGTACAGCGCAATATAAATATCCAGCGGATTTTCTGATTTTTCAAAGGCTTCCCTGCGCATGTTCTCCTGCCCGGATTTCTCTAATCCCCGCAAATCCAATGTTTCGGCTTCGGGCAGATAACAGCGGATATGTTCAAAGATATATCGGACGTCCTTTTCTTTCACCTCCTGATATCCAATGCCGATCCAGGTCAGCACTGCCCGCTGGACAGAAGAAAATCGGAGCAGGTTTTCCCTTTCAATTACATCCAATGTCCTTCGGAAGAAATCCACAGTATTTTCATCCGCAGTTTCTACAATGCTCTGCCGCAGCCCTTCCTGCAGCCTTGCCGCCAGAAATACCTGTAACAGTATCTGCTGCAGTTCCTGATTGCCGCTTTGCTCCACGGCAATGATAACGCCTCTTGTCAGGACAGCCGTATTATTTTCACTTGTCAGGACGTCCCTGCAATATTGGACGGCCTCGGGATCCTCCGCCAATAATTCCGAGGCAACCACCGGAGAAAAGTCCGCCCCGTAAAACAAATCCCGGTATTCCCCATACACCAAATCCTTCATGGACATTCCTGAGCCATAGAACCAGTAAAAGCAAGCGATTGCCCGAAAGATTTTTCCCTTATAACGTGAAAATTTTTTGCTTCTTACATCCATACGGACCAGCCCGTCATTACAGGTATATTCCTGAATATGGCGCAGATATCTGCAGAGCTTCTCATAATGTTCTCCCAGAAGGCCCTGAAATTGCTTCTGCCGCTCCAAAAAGATTCCCACATCCTCCGGAAGTTCCGCCTCATAATTTGAAACAAATAGATAGTCGTGTTCCTCTATATATTTCATATATTGTTTTTCCAAATCCGTACATTTTGAAACATTGCGTGTTTTGTTATATTCCCTCAGACGGGAAATCAGCTCTTTTTGATTCATACCTCCGCGTATTCCTTTCTGCTGTCTTCTCTATCTTTTTTCATCCGTACAAGCTATGGTTCCGGCATAACAGCTCTTCAGGCATTGCAGGCGGCAGTGCATTGGATTTCATTCCCGGCGCCCTTACCACATCCGCCCGGCCAGCATGACAAGGCGGATCAGCGCCACTTCATCCCCGTCCTTGATATCCAGCTTTTCTTCCAGCGCCAGGCATTCCTTTCCATTGAGGTACACACGGAACAATCCGTCTTTAAAATCCTGCAGCATCACCCGGATCGCCTGCTCCAAATCTCCCATATTTTCCTGATAGGATTCTGAAAACCGGACTCTGCCCAGAGCTGCCTGCTGCCCGATTTCCTCTTTGGAAAGTAAATCCCTCCCGGAATTGAAACCGCCATCCTGCTGTCCGTCTGCCCTTCCCTGGCTTCGCTTACGGAACTCGGAAACCGTCATTTCCGCCAAAAGTTCTTCCAACGTAGAAACGGCAGGGATCTCTAATGACTCCCTGCCTAATTCCCGCAGACTGGAAGCCTTTTTTCGAATTACATTCAGCCTCATCCGCTTATCCTCCATCCTTCATTCTATAATTTTTAACTTTTTCTCCGCTTGCCGATTTTTTAAAGTTATGTGTCATAACCGCATCTTTGACTCCCATAAAATACAAAGCGGCGCTTCTCCCTGATTTTACAAGGACGGCGCCGCTTTTTAAGCCGTTATAACTGCTATATGGAAAACCCGGCTTACAATTTCTGTTTGCTTGTTGGTTTTCCTTTGGCTGGAAGTTTTTCTAAAGTCAAAACATTCAGATTCTATGATTTTGAAAACCATCTTCCTTTTACTGAACTTCCACCGTATACTCACATTTCTCTTCCCTATGCAGCGTAGTCGCGGAAGCTGTTGCAGAAATCGTAGCAGTTCCCGCCCCTACGATATGGACTGTGCCGGTAGCCGCATCTACTGTAGCTACTGCCGGGTCGCTGCTTGCGTAGGTAACCTTGCTGTCATTAACCTGTCCCCAGGCTGTAATCGTAAAGTCCGGCGCTCCCACTGCCTTAACGATCTTATCCGTGCCTGATTCGATGCAGAAATCAACTTGCGGCAATAACTCCGGGCCGGCGCTGCTGCTGACTGACAGACTTCCTATGGAGCCGCCGCCTCCGGTACTTCCGCCGGCACTTCCTCCGGTGTTGCTTCCACCCCCACCGTTTCCGCCGCCCGGATTGTTTACCGGCGGCTGATTCGTATTTCCAGTATCCTTAGGCTGAATCACCATCGTATACTTTATCGTTGTCCTCACATAAGCATCTGTCTCCTCCGCTATTGCCTGAATAACTACGGATACTGCCTCTGTTGCCCCTGTATCGTTCAAATGAATCAGAGCGGCATTATTGCCTAATTCTGCTTTACGTTCTATCGTAGCAGCCGTCGGATTCGAACTTACAAAATTAACCGTCTCACCAATATTTCCTTCCACTTTTACTACAAGAGTGTCCCCTGCCTTACCTGCAGGTTGAGAAACAAAATGAAAACCTGTTTGCTCTGGTCTGTATTTTACAGGGGATGTCGGCACAGGCTTCGTACCTAAATCTGCCTTACCTGGAATATATCTGGTTCCATTGCCTATAACATATGACCCGTCCTGCTGCCGTTGTGCACCGACTAAAAAGAACTCTCCGTTTTTTCCAGAGACATGCTTCCCCATATCCACCAGATAATTTTTTCCGTCAATACGCACAATATTCCACGTCCCCGGCGTGCCGTTCACTGTTCCTTCTACAGTGCAACATCTCGTCCCCTTCTCCGGCGCTCCAAAAGTTCGATCGCAGAAATACTGAAACGCCTCTGTTAATTTGCCTTCCGCAGAATACTTGCAAAGTTCATCTCTAAATCCACACAGTATTTCATAATCTGACATTCCTTTTGTCTGATTATATTGATCTAAAATGCTATCGATTCCGGTTTTTGAATCTGAAATTCCGTCCGCCCATATCGATTCCGGGTTATCCGGAGTATTAAGCCCCCTATAAGATTCTTTTACTGCCAATGTAAACACAAAATGTGCCGACTTATATTGTGTCGTAACATTATCAGAATTAAAATCATATTTATAGGACCCCTTGTCAAACTCTTTAAATGACTGATCATACCAGAACAATTCCGAAGGGCAATCTTTTGAAAGACTCTCCATAATCTCTGGTATCATCTTTTCCGCCTCTTCCTTCAGTACTTTCGCTTTCGCTTCCGTGTCAATATCATGAAATAGTACTGTAAATGCAGATGTCTGCTGAGCAGGAGCCTCGCCATTAACCAGTTTTACTATTGCATTCTTTAATCCGTCATAGAGCGCCTTTCTGATTTCGCCTGACTGTAATTTAGGATCTTCCAGTGCCTTTTTTGTCTCTCTGATTTGCCATACCCATACTGAATCTGGAACAGACAGACTATAAGGCCATTTATATGAATCCTTTACGGCAAACCGAAAGATAAAGTCTGCTCTTGTATCGCTAAATTGAACCTTTAAACCGTATGAGCCATTTTCGAGAACTTTCGATGCCTGATCATACCAAAATAAGTCCGCCGAACAATCCCTCAAAACAGCCGCCACAATCTCTGATTTCTTTCCTTCTACAGCTTTTCTCAATTCCTCATTCTCACAGTCAATTCCTATATTAAACTCGGCTTTCTCTGTTCCATCTGCCGCACTGTCTCCATGAACCAACTCCGATATTTCTTTTTTTAATCCATCAGTTACTTCTTTGACAGCGGCCTTTAACTCGGCATCTGTATATTTTGGCGCGGCCGTCGCAGCCTTTGCCGCATACGCCGGAAGGCATGCCGTGACATTCACTCCGCTGGCTATCATTCCAACTGTCAATAAAGATGCCAGCCCCCGCCTGAAACGATATTTCCATTCTTTCATAGGTATACTCCTCTCCTTTATCTTGTGTTTACAGTAACTTTTTTCTACAAGATATAATACTACCTGAACTGAATAATGTCAATGTAAACTTTTTTATTTCCACCTCTTCATACATAGCTCCCGGACTGAATATCAAAGATTTCATCGCATGCACGCATCCCTAAATCGCCTGGTTTTTCAGAGCCAGCACATTTTCTTCCCTCTTTATAAATAGGTACAATCTGTTTTGCAAAGGCCGTCCTGTAACACATTTCACCGCCTTTTTGCACCCTCTGGTCGAAATGTACATTTTTTTTTCGTTTTTTTAGTCATTCGTGACATTGTCTCTTCCGGTATTCTCCCGTATACTATACCCCAGAACACGAAAACAAACAAAACAAACGAAAACACTTCAAGGAGGCTATTTAAAATGGCAAGTTTATCATTAAAGGGAATTCAGAAAATTTATCCAAATGGATTTCATGCAGTACAGGACTTCAATCTGGAGATTGAAGACAAAGAATTTATCATCTTCGTAGGACCATCCGGATGTGGAAAATCTACAACGCTTCGTATGGTAGCTGGTTTGGAAGACATCTCCGGCGGTACTCTCACAATCGACGGCAAGGTAATGAACGACGTTGAACCGAAAGACCGTGATATCGCAATGGTATTCCAGAACTACGCTCTGTATCCGCATATGACAGTATACGACAACATGGCGTTTGGTCTGAAGCTCCGTAAAGTACCGAAGGACGAAATTGATAAGAAAGTTCGTGAAGCTGCAAGGATTCTTGATCTGGATAAGCTGCTTGACCGTAAGCCGAAAGCTCTTTCCGGTGGTCAGAGACAGCGTGTTGCCATGGGACGTGCAATCGTACGTAACCCGAAGGTATTCCTGATGGATGAGCCTCTTTCCAACTTGGATGCAAAACTGAGAGTTCAGATGCGTATCGAGATTTCCAAGATCCATGAGAGCCTGGGCGCTACAATCATCTACGTAACACATGACCAGACAGAGGCTATGACTCTTGGTACCAGGATCGTTGTTATGAAAGATGGTATCGTACAGCAGGTAGATACTCCTCAGAACCTTTACAATACACCTTGCAACTTGTTCGTAGCCGGATTCATTGGATCTCCGCAGATGAACTTCCTGGATGCGGTTGTGAATATTGCCGGCAATGATGTTACATTGAAGGTTGGCGACTATGTATTGAAAGTACCGGAGAGCAAGAAGCAGGCTTTGATTAATGGCAAATACAATGGCAAAACAGTTGTTCTTGGTATCCGCCCGGAAGATGTACATGATTCCGAAGAATTTATCGCAGCTAATCCTGACAGCGTTGTAAAATCTACCGTTAAAGTTTACGAGCTGCTCGGCGCAGAAGTATATCTGTACTTCGATGTTGCAGGCACACAGATGACCGCACGTGTAAGCTCACGTACACCTCTGAGAACTGGCGATCAGGCTGTATTCGCTCTGGAAATGGAAAGAATCCACCTCTTCGACAAAGAAACAGAGTTGACGATTACGAATTAATAGGTTACAATAAAAAGGCTGTACGAGTGTGCAGCCTTTTTTGCTATCCTTTCCCGATATACGCTTTCCCTGCGGCAGGCTGTGCCCTGTCGGCACAAAGGAAACACGCCCCGGAAAGTTTACGAAAAGTACTTACGAAAGCAGGTAAGGCCCAATGGAATATTCCACACAGTTATGCTCCGCACTTAATGAATTGAAGCGGATCACCGGCATCAAGCTGGAAGCTGCGGCACAGACGCCGGAAGAGGAAGAACGTGTGCTGAATCAGATACGCTGTCTCTGTACCGCATACAAAGAAAAGTATAATAAAAATCATTTTTTAAAAACACTGATGACTCAGAATATGTCTTCCATCGAAGCCGCGGAACATGCCCAGCGCCTGCATATTGCCCCAGATGAGCGGCGCATCCTTTTTTTATTGGAGAAGAAAGGGCCGTTGGATGATACGGTGATAGAGATTTTAAAAAATCTGTTTCCGTCCCAGACAAAATCCTATCTGATTCCTATGACAGACTGCAGCATGGCAGTCCTGCGCCCTGTAAAATCCAATGAATCAGAGCATGAACTTTCCAAGATCGCCCATATGATCGTGGACACCCTGAACATGGAGGCTCTGGCGCAAATACGGGTGTCATACAGCGCAGTGATGGGACATCTCACGGAGCTTGGCGCTGCATGGCAGGAGACCAGCCTGGCTTTGAAGGTGGGGAAGCTTTTCTATTCTGAGCAGACTGTGTTCCCCTATAACCGTCTGGGAATCGGCAGGCTGGTATACCGGCTTCCTATCTCTATCTGCGAGGGTTTTCTACAGGAGGTTTTCGGGAATGAGATCCCTGAGGCTCTGGATGACGAGACGACTGCCACGATCAACCGCTTTCTCCAGAATAACCTGAATATCGCAGAGACTTCCAGACAGCTCCATATGCACAGGAACACTTTGATCTACCGTCTGGATCAGGTAGAAAAGCGTACAGGGCTTGATCTTCGAAAATTTGAAGATGCCATGACCTTCAAGATTGCTTCTCTGGTGATGAATTATCTACAGACAGAAAGGAATACACAAACATGAATGATGCTTTTTATGAACAACTTGTAACCCGGAAAACAAAGCCAATGGATATTATCCTGCGCATACTCATCATCGTCTTTATCGCAGCGGTTGCAGTGCTGGGAACCCCGTTCATCGGATTTCTTGCATTCTTTATCGCTGTAATCCTGGCAATGCTGGCATATTATTTCGTCTTCCCACGTTTCAATGTAGAATATGAGTATACACTTTTGAACTATGATATTGATGTTGCCGCTATTTTCAGCAAAGAAAAGCGCAAGAATCTCACTTCCTTTGATATCCGGCAGGCAGAGATTATTGCTCCTGCAGGCTCTCCCCGGCTGAACTCCTACCACCCAGGCAAGACCCATGATTTTTCCTCAGGAAGCGCAGACGCCAAAGTGTACGCCGTCATGATACAGACAGAGCAAAATAATACTTGTTATCTGCTGGAGCCTGACGCGAAGATGAAAGAGCATATGAAGTCCTGGACAGGGATGAAATTTTACGAGGACTGAACCAAAAGAACTGCCGCAAAACAATTTGACTGATTTTTATCAAATTGCTTTGCGGCAGTTTTTTACCCGCAGGCCAAATGTTCTGCCAAAAAACGGCGCCCTTTTGGCAAACAGGGGTTCTCGTGGATATAATGCTTATATGTCCCCTGCCCTTTAAACATGAATCTGGTCTAAAACCTGCCCGATGGGCGCGGCTATCGTCAGATCCGCCCTCACCGCGCGGCCTGTCTCTGACTTGTTGATCACCACCAGATATTTTCCCTGAAAGTAATCAATAAACCCTGCTGCCGGATAGACTACCAGCGATGTGCCGCCGATAATCAGCATATCCGCCCTGCCAATCGCCTGGATCGTCCCCTGTATAACAGATGCATCCAGGCCTTCCTCGTAGAGAACCACATCCGGCTTGATCAGCCCGCCGCACTTCCCGCAATGTGGGATCCCCTCAGATTCCTTTACATATTGCGCGCTGTAGGATGCGTGGCAGTCCATACAGTAATTGCGCATAATACTCCCGTGCAGTTCATAGACCCTATTGCTCCCCGCCGCCTGATGCAGCCCGTCAATATTCTGTGTCACCACTGCGGAAAGCTTTCCTGCCTGTTCCAGCTCTGCCAGCTTCCGATGCGCCGGATTCGGTTTCGCGTCCAGGATCATCATTTTCTCTTTATAGAAATCATAGAACGCCTCTGTATGCTGCATGAAAAAGCTATGGCTTACCACCTGCTCCGGTGAATATTTATATGCCTGATGGTAGATGCCGTCCGCGCTCCTGAAATCCGGGATATTGCTCTCCGTGGATACGCCTGCGCCTCCGAAGAATACAATATTGCCGCTCTCATCGATCATCTTCTGCAGCTTCTCAATTTCCTTCTCATACATCTGTCTTCCCTCCTTTTGTGGCTACTTTCCGTTACTCTTTTCATACGATACTTAACATCGCTTCTTTTTGCCGACGGGGTTGGATTCCATAGTTCCGCCCTGACCTCACCCTTCTTCTACATGCCCTTTTTCGATATTCTGCCGGATGATGTCCTTCATGCACTCCCATATCTCACCCGAAGTCTCTTTGATCTTCTCATTACGCTTGTATATCTGGGATTTTTTCACCTTATGTTCTGTCCAGCTCAAACCGTCCGAAGCGTCATTCAGCAAAAGGGGCTGGAAATTATCCAACAGATGGGCATACTTTGCATCTGCGGTCTCATAGTCTTCAAATTCTTCCCACAATTTACGGAAACAGGTTCCCTGATCCTTTGGCAGCAATCCAAAGATCCTGTCTGCCGCAGCCGTCTCCCTGTCACGCTTCGTCTCAGCCCCGGCTGCGTCATATGCATATGTATCTCCTGCGTCAATCTCCACCAGATCATGGAGCAGCACCATCAGCATCACTTTGCCGACATCCACCGGTTCGTCTGCATACTCCTGCAGAAGATATGCCATCAGCGCGATATGCCACGAATGCTCCGCATCATTCTCCTTGCGGCCTGCATCCGCAAGATAAGTCTGGCGGAATATATTCTTCACTTTATCGATCTCCACAATAAACCGGAGCTGCTTTTTCAGCCTTTCCCTGTCTTCCTTCCCGTTTTTCATCTGTCCCCCTCTTTTTCATCATATTTCGTTATATAGAAAAAACAGGCGTTTTTCAGCCTGTTTACTCTGCATTATTGAATCTGACAGGCCTTCATACCCAAATAGTATGATACCGCCTCCTATAGCCCACGTATTTACAGATCTATCTTACCGCTCGTATCGTCGTTCACCACATAATAAGCTGCTGATTCCTCCGGCTTAAGATAAATCTTTACATCCTTCATGTCGCCAACTTTATTCTTCAAAACCTTCGTCCAGACTTCCTTCACCTTCTGGAAAATCTCTTTTTCGCCATATTCCTTACCTGAAAACTGGAGGAACATCTCAGTCTTTACTTCTGCCTTTGTCGAACTCTTCTTCGCTGCCGGCTTTTTCTCTGCTGCTGCCTTCTTCACCGTCGGTTTCTTCTCTGCAGGCTTCTTTTCTTCCTTTACGGCTTCCTCTTTTACAGGCTCTGCTTCTACCAGGACTGCTGCCTTTGTCTCAATTGCCTTCGTGCTGTCTTTTTTTGTCTCAATCGCTTTCTGTGCCGGCTTTGGTTCTGCTTTCTTCTTCTCTGATGCCTTCTTCGCTGCTGTTTTCTTCTCCTCAGCCGCTTTCTCCTCCGCTTTTTCCACTTTGGCCTCTGCTTCTGTTGCCTTCACTTCCTTTGCAGCCGTATTCTCAGCTGCTGATTTTGTTGATTTCTTTCTCGGCGCCATACTTGCTCCCTCCTAAAAACACCCACGTATTCAACTTCTCATACTATAGTGATAAACGCTTTATAACACCTGTATTATACCTCATTTTCAGTGAAAAGTCAAAAAAACTTATGAAACTCGTAAAAACCGTAATATCCTCTATATTTTCCGAAGGTTTTTAAATAAAAAGAGTCATTTCCACCATAGAATTTTACTATGCCACGATTATGTTGTAAGATTTCACAAAAATATCCTTTTCCTCCAGGGATATGATACCTGCTTTTTCAGAAATGTCCCCGGCGAATCCATAATCATCACACCGGCCTTCCCACGGTTCCAGACAGACAAAAGGCGCATCCTTCACGGACCAGATGCCAAAATTCAAAAATCCCCCGCAGCGGAGCCCTACATAGGGAGTTCCATCCTTGCGGCACAACCATACCTCTTCAATCTGCCCGCCGTCGAAGACGAGCGCATCCTGTTCGAACATCTCCTCTGTGAGCGGACACATCCCATCTGCCAGTTCCAGAACATACTTCGTCTCAGGGCGGCCTGTTCCTGTATCCGGGTCAATCAGAATGTAGGATAACGACTCTTTTCCCGGGAATTTTAAAGCATAATCTTCTTTCTTCTCTTCTTTTTTTGCAAATCGGAATGCCGGATGCCCGCCGATCGTAAAATACATCTGCTTATCGCCGCAGTTCTCCACCCGCCACTTTACTTCCAATTCCTTCTCCCGAAGCCGGTAATCAATATAGAGCTTAAATTCATAAGGATAGGCTTTTTGGGTCTCCTTTGAAGATACCAGCAGGAATGACGCCTCCTCCTTAGAAGAATTCACACAGGTAAATATCTGATCCCTTGCAAATCCATGCTGTGATGTGGGATAAGGTTCTCCATTAATCAAAACCTGATTCCGGAATGTCTTGCCGACATTAGGGAACAGAACCGGAGAATGCCGCTTCCAGTAAAGGGGATCTCCCTCCCAGAGAACCTCCGTGCCATTCTTCCTGTCAAAGATCCGTACAACCTCCGCGCCTGCTTCCGCGATTTCCACACACAGGAATTCATTTTCCAATTTCATTCTTTTTCTCCTTTTTACAATGAATCTCCCTTTATTTTGAATCACTTTCTTCTATCTCAGCGGACTCTACCTGCACACATTTCTCCACGAGATAATCCGCCACTTTTCTCTGACGGATACCGTTCTTTAACATCTCTTCCCCCAGATTCTTCTTGAATTCCTCTACATCGTCATAACCTGCGTTCTCTGCGTATTCCTGAATCTCTTCCTCATATTCCTTTTCCGTGGGTTCCAGCTTCTTCTTCTCAGCCAGAAGCCTGCAGGCGAGATTCGCTTTTACAATCCTCTCAGAAGACTCCTGTGTCCGCTTTTCAAAATCCTCCATGGACATATTCATATATGTACTGAGAAATTCCTCAAACTCCAGCCCATATCCATCCGCCAGCCTTTTATAATTATCCTCTGTTATCTTATACTCCGCCTTGACCTCATCCTCCGGGAATTTCTTTACCTCAGTTTCTTCCAGAAGCGCTTCCAGCACAGAACTTTGGAGCGCATTGGTCATCTGCTGTTCGCTGTTCTCCTCCAGCCGTTGACGGATCTCCTCTTTGTACTCCTCCACGGTCCTGGATTCCTCGCTGTTCTCCTTTACCCATTCATCCGTCAATTCCGGCAGCTTATTCTCATAGATTGCATTCAGCGTAATATTAAAATTCGCCACTGCGCCTGCCATATTTTCATCCCGGTAAATCTCCGGGAACTGCACTTGAATATCAAAATTGTCCCCAATCTGATGCCCTTCAATCTGTTCCTCAAAGCCTTTGTAGTCCCCTGATGCGCCTACAAACTGTCCGGAACCAAGAATCAGCATAACGCCCGAAGCACTTCCACCGGGAAATTCCACCCCATTGGCCGTCCCTACATAGTCTATGTCGACCGTATCCCCATTCTCAGCAGCCCTTCCCGTTACCTCTTCACGCTCCTGATCCTTAGACAGCTGGCCGTTGATCGCATACTCCACCGAATCGTCGGTTACCTCTGTCTTCTCTATCTTCGGGATCTCCAGCTTTTTATACTTTTTAATCGTAATGTACTCATCTGATATCTCCTGACTACAGCCTGCCAGGGATAAGGCCATCATACAGCTTACTATCAAAGCCGTCCATCGTTTCTTCATCTTATCACCTCATATCTCTTATACTCGCGGCCGCCCGGCCGCCGTGTTTAAGTATATCACACTTCTCACATGAAAAAAAGTGGTTTTTCTGTGAAATACAGTTACAAAAGCGGAGAAAGAAGCCTGCTGAACTGTTCCTTTACACGGATCACCAGCCCCCTCTGGTCATAGACATTTCTGGTGACCTGGGTACATTTTACCTGATCTATGGCAAATGCATTTTCTAACCGCTGAACCGTGCGCTCACTGTAGATGACCGCATTGACTTCAAAATTCAGCCCAAAACTGCGGATATCCATATTGGCCGTCCCCACGCAGGCAACCATTCCGTCCACGCTCAGCGTCTTTGCATGTAAAAACCCGTTGTTGTAAACATAGCATTTTGCCCCGGCCTGCACAAGCTCCCCTATATAAGAATAAGTGGCCCAGTAGACAAACATATGATCCGGCTTACAGGGCACCATGACCCGCACATCTACCCCGGATCGGGTGGCGATCATCAGGGCGTCCAGGATCGAGTCATCCGGGATAAAGTAGGGAGTCTGGATGTACACATGGTCTTTAGCGCTGTGGATCAGACGCAGATAATTGTCGTGGATTGTCTTTGTCTGGGAGTCCGGGCCGCTGGAAATAATCTGTACCGGATCATGGCCGTTCCGAATATAGTCGGGTATTGTAAACAGCTTATCCTGCAGGAACAGGTTTTCCTTTGCAGCATAATTCCAGTCCAACACAAAACGGACTGCCAGGGAGGTTACCGCCGCCCCTTCAATACACAGATGGGTATCCCTCCAGTAGCCGAATTTCTTATTCTGCCCAAGATATTCACGTCCAATATTGAATCCGCCCACAAAGCCAATCCGTCCGTCAATGACGACAATTTTCCGATGGTTCCGGTAATTCACGCGGAATTGGAGCTGTCCTAACAGGGCAGGGAAAAATTCCGCCACCTGCACGCCGGCGCGCTCCAGACGGTTCCAGTCGCGGTTGCGCATAGAACGGCAACCCATACTGTCAAACAGGATGCGCACCTCGACCCCCTCTCTGACCTTTTGGAGCAGCACAGGCTCGATTTTCTTCCACAGTTCATCATTCCTGATGATATAGTACTGCATATGGATATAGCACTTTGCCTGCTTCATCTCATCAATCAGGGCACGGAACTTCTCTTTTCCATCCGTGTAGATCCGCACGTCATTGTTATCTGTAAGGACGGCCTGCCCTGCCCCCAGATTGTACAGGATCAGATTTTCAAACCGCCGCAGCTCAGGGTTCGCAAGCCGAAGCCGTTTCATATAGATCTTTTCTTCCTGCCGGCGGACCGCATAGTTCAATTCCCCGTCCACCTCTTTCGCCCGAAACATCCTGCTCTTATGATAATCCTGACCCAGAACCAGATAAAGGACAAATCCGAGGATTGGGATAAAATACAGGATCAAAAGCCAGGTCCATACAGTCAGAGGGGATCTTCTCTGAAAAAAAATGATCACCAGTGATAAAAAAATATTAATGATCACAAGATGCTCCATCATAAACCGGAATACTACAGTCACTGCATCCAAAATTGTCTCTGCCATAAAAATACCTCTTCCCTTGCAGCCGCTTTGCGAAGCAAACTGGCTGCCTGCTGAATGTAACCACTTGCATATAAGGCGGCTGCGTGCGCACGCTTTACACTGCGGACGACGTCCGAAATGATTCTGAAAACAAAGAATACAGTTTTCAGACAATTCCTAACGAAAGAATACTTCCAAAAGCAATATTTGTCAAGCCGTATGAAAAACCGGCTGCGGTTGAAAACGATCTCCGTAAATGCCTTTTTGATCTCCACAGCCGAAACCTGTAAAAACCGAAAAATCCTCCCTGCCCATAATGTCTGCTTGCACTTCCCGGAAAAGAATGATACAATATTTCCCGAGAGTACAAAAAGAATCAGGAGGGTTTGCCGTGAACACAGTAACAATTATATTGCTGGTTGTCTTAGCCGTGTTAATCGCTTCCATAGTTGCGCTCTATATCTTTGGAAAAAAGATGGAGAAAAAGCAGGCTGAGCAGAAAGAGCAGATGGATGCCGTCGCGCAGACAGTCACCATGATGGTGATCGATAAGAAAAAGCTAAGGCTTAAGGATGCCGGTTTTCCGGCCCTCGTTGTGGAGAACACGCCCAAGTATCTTCGAAGATCCAAGGTTCCGGTCGTAAAAGCCAAGATCGGCCCGCAGATCGTAACCCTGATGTGTGATGCAGAAGTATTTCCCCTGATCCCGGTAGGAGGGAAGCCGGTCAAGGCCGTTTTAAGCGGGATCTACATAACCGGTGTAAAAGGAATCCGCGGCTCTCTGGAAAAGCCGCAGCCGAAAAAGAAATTTATGGACCGCTTTAAAAAAGAAAAATAATAACCGCTGCCCTGTACCGCCGGTTATTACTCAGAAACCCCCGCAGCGCAATGCACTGCGGGGGCTTTTGCCTCAAGTTCCCTCTGAAAATCTGTAAGTCAGATCCCTAATGAAAAATCGCCGGAGGACCGAGAGACAATATTCATCTTGATCGTACAGTCTGCCATAGGCTCATGATTCACATCCAGCTCATAATCCAGAGAGACGTCGATATTCTTCTCTGTCACATTCACTTCCATGCTCTTCGTGCTCACGCCAACCAGCATCTGCCCGTAGGGAGTCTGGTAATAAGTAAGGTTTTTCTTATTCTTTTCGAAAATCATATGTGAATTTGCAAGCCCCCGCTTGATGATTTCCAGACTGTCGCTGCCTGTAATCTTGATCTCGTTCTTTGTAACTCCCGGAGTCCCTTCTGTCAATTCATCATAAACAACATAATGCTTTCCGTTGCGGCAGTAATAACTTGCCGCCGTCACTACTTCAATCGGTTCATTTTCATCTTCCGGCAGGTCAGACATTGCGTCCTGATGCAGACCGGAAATACTGACCAGTACATCTTTTGTCATGTTCTCAAATACACCCCATATCTTTATATTAATATCCTTCGATATTCACCACGTTCGTCTCCGGCACGTCAAAGGGCATTACCGTGTTGGCAAACTGCCGAAATTTTTCCGCCATATCACTGACATAAAATTCATATTGGCTTGCCTGGACGTCTGTCCGGTTATTGTCCATCCCCCGTTCTTTCAGAAGCTGCTTCAAATCCATCGCCGTCTCATATGCCGGATTGACGATCTGGATATTCTCACCCATATAGGCGCGGATCCTTGAGCGCAAAAGCGGATAATGCGTACAGCCCAATATCATGGCATCAATGTCTGTCTCCCGCAGAGGCCCCAGATAATATTCGATCACCTCCTGCGTTACCGCATGCTCCTTAAACCCCTCTTCCACCAGAGGCACGAACAAAGGGCAGGCTTTCTCAATCACCTGGATCCTAGAATCCATCTTCTGAATGATCTTAGTGTACATGCCGCTACGCACTGTGGCATCCGTTCCTGCCACGCCGATTTTTTTGTTCCGGGTGGCCTTCACCGCTGCGCGCGCTCCTGGAAATACCACTCCCAGAATGGGCACGTCAAACTCATCCTGCACGGCTTCCAGTGCAAGCGCGCTGGCCGTATTGCAGGCAATGACAATCGCCTTGACCTGCTTGGTCTTCAGAAAACGGATGATCTGCTCCGAAAAACGGATGATTGTCTTCTGCGACTTGCTGCCATAAGGAACCCGGGCAGTATCTCCAAAATATACAATATTTTCCTCCGGAAGCTGCCGGATGATCTCACGCACGACCGTAAGCCCGCCTACCCCAGAATCAAACACACCGACCGGTGCCTCTTTTTTACGCTCCATACTCACTTCATTATCCATTTCCATGTATTATATGTACCTATGTACCGTCAGGGATTGCCCTGCCGCCCAAAGCCATGGGCTTCGGGCAGTATATTTTAAGTCAGATACCCCGCAGCAGGCTGCGGGGTATCTGACCCTCGCGGCAGCCGCCAGGCGGACATGCCCACATGGCTCGCTGCTTCGCGGGAATTAAATAGCCAGCACCTTAGAAATCTCATACTGATGGGCGGAGATCTTTTTCTTCATGCTCAGGGCTTCATTGATATCATAATCAACAAACTGGCCTGCCTTATAACCTACCACACGGTTATACTTTCCGGTCAGGAGAAGCTCTACTGCCATCGCTCCCATCGTAGATGCGTACACCCTGTCCTTACAGGTGGGGCTTCCGCCGCGCTGCATGTGGCCCAGGATGGTGGCTCTCGTCTCGATTCCTGTGGCTTCCTCAATCCTCTTTGCCAGATTGATGGTATCACCTACGCCCTCTGCGTTGATGATAATATAGTTCTTCTTGCCGCGCTTTTTATTCTCCATAATATCTCTGATTAATGCTTCCTCATCAAAATTCTTCTTTTCCTCCGGAAGCAGGATTCTCTCTGCACCGTTGGCAATTCCGCACCAGAGTGCCAGATATCCTGCGTCACGTCCCATAACCTCGATGATACTGCACCGCTCGTGGGATGTGGACGTATCACGTACTTTATCGATGGCTTCCATAGCCGTATTCACGGCCGTGTCAAATCCAATCGTATAATCTGTACAGGCAATATCCAGATCAATCGTTCCGGGAAGCCCGATTGTTTTTACTCCATAATTTGCCAGCATCTGTGCCCCGGCAAATGAACCGTCGCCGCCGATAACGACCAGGCCGTCGATTCCATATTTTTTACAGATCGCTGCCGCTTTCTGCTGCCCCTCTGTTGTACGCATTGTCTGGCAGCGTGCAGTCTGAAGGATAGTTCCGCCGCGCTGGATCGTATCTGATACATCACGTGCAGATAAATCAATGATTTCTTCTTTTAAAAGTCCATGGTATCCCCTGCGGATTCCCCGCACTTTCAGGCCGTTTGACAGAGCTGTCCTGACAACCGCGCGGATTGCCGCGTTCATTCCGGGAGCATCGCCCCCGCTGGTCAAAACGCCGATGGTACGAATACGATCCTCCAGCTCATCTAATACCTGTTTGTGTTCATGTTTTTCCATATCTCCCATTTTTTCCTCCTCCTGATTGTAAAAATAAACGAACGAACTCTTCTGAATCACCTCCTCAATTTCCTGGATTTTTGTGTGAAGGTTTTTTGCTGCATTACAGCACTCTTCCTAACATATTTTAAACTATTTATACTCGGTTTTCAATAGTCTTTTCGACTACTTTTACCCGCTTTTCCCCAAACTGGTTCCTAAGCCGGCCAAGAATCTGGGGGGTGATCGTAATGTTCCTGTTTCCGGGCAGCCTTTTGATTGCCTGTTCCGCCTGACAGTAGATCACCACCTGATCGCTGCCCTCAACGTCCGCCAGATGCGCATACACCGCCTGCTCGTTTTCCAGATAAGACGCTTTGTCCGGAAATTGAATCCACAGTTCCCGTATCTTCTTTTCAAAAGGAATAACAGATTCACAGATGAGTTTGCTGGGCCGGTCGTCCTCCTCTGAAACCCGGCCTTTGATAAATACCTTCTGATCCAGCTCCAGAAGCGCCCGGTTTCTCTCATAGTCCTTTGGGAACACCACGATCTCCATGGTTCCCAGAAGATCCTCCACCGTGACAAATGCCATCATCTGGTTTTTCTTTGTAGACTTTACGGTTTTGTCCGTAATCATGCCGCCCACGGTCTCTCTGGCGCCGTCATGCACCTTGGGCCGCCCGGACTCTTCATCCGGCTGAAAATCTGCCGTGGTGACGGAAATATTTTTCCGCCACATCTCTTCATAATCATCCAGAGGATGTCCGCTGATATAGATGCCCAGCACTTCTTTTTCGAAGGCAAGCATATTTTCCCTGGCATATTCTCCCACATCCGGCATCTTGATCTCAAACTGGCTTTTCTCTTCCTTCCCCACAAGTTCATACAATGTCATCTGCCCGCTCATGGCGTATTTTTTTTCCTGATTCACATGTTCCAGAATCTGGAGGTAGATGCTCATAAACTGCTTGCGGGTTCCCTCCAGACAGTCGAGCGCTCCTGCCTTGATCAGATTTTCAATCACTTTTTTGTTCAGCGTATCCTTCATGGACATACGGGTGATAAAATCCTCCAGATTTTTGAATGCCCCGTACTCCTCACGATCCGCCACGATTTCCCCGATGACCTGTTTGCCGATGCTTTTGATGGCGGCAAGCCCATAGCGGATCTGTCCCTCATCCACGGAAAAGTCCGCATATCCCCGGTTAATGTCCGGCGGCAGGATCTGCATATCCATATGGCGGCAGGCGTAGACATATTCCGCCACCTTAGAAGGATTCTCAATCACGGACGTCATCAGGGCCGCCATAAATTCCACCGGATAATAGTATTTTAAAAATGCGGTCTGATAGGCAACCACCGCATAGGCTGCGGCATGTGACTTATTAAATGCATATTTTGCAAAATCAATCATCTCATCATAGATCTTATTCGCGGTCTTCTCATCAATCCCGTTTTTCACGCAGCCGGGCACATGGGTGGCTTCGTCCCCAAAGACAAAAGTCTGCCTTTCCTTACGCATAACCTCGCCTTTTTTCTTGGACATAGCGCGCCGCAGCAAATCGCTTCGGCCCATCGTATACCCCGCCAGATCCCGCACGATCTGCATAACCTGTTCCTGATACACGATACAGCCATAGGTAGGGGACAGGATGGGTTCTAACTGGGGGCAGTCATAGGTGATGGAGCCCGCCCCGTTCTTCCCCTTGATATACCGGGGAATAAAATCCATGGGGCCTGGACGGTACAGGGCAATCCCGGCGGTAATATCTTCCAGGCTGTGAGGCTTTAATTCTTTCATGAACCCCTTCATTCCAGGGCTTTCTATCTGGAAGATGCCGTCCGTCTTCCCTGTTCCAATATAGTCAAGAACCGCCTTATCATCATAATCAATCGCATCCATATCAAGATCCGGCGCTTTCTGCCGTACCATCTTCACTGCGTTCTGAATCACCGTGAGTGTGCGCAGCCCCAGGAAATCCATTTTCAAAAGCCCCAGTTCTTCCAACGTGGTCATAGTAAACTGCGTGACAAGGGAACCGTCCTGGGCGCGCGCGAGAGGCACGTACTCATCCGCAGGCTTCTGGCAGATGACTACCCCTGCCGCATGCATGGAACTGTGCCTGGGAAGCCCTTCCAGACGCCTGGCCATATCAATAACATTCTTCACCTGCTCGTCCGTCTCATACGTCCTTCTAAGCTCCGGATTCATCTCCAATGCCTTTGAGATCGTAATATTCAATTCTTTTGGGATCATCTTCGAGATGGAATCTACGAATGCATAGGGCAGGTCCATCACCCGTCCCACATCCCGGATCACGTTCCTTGCCGCCATTGTTCCGAATGTCACGATCTGCACCACCCGTTCCTTACCGTATTTGCGCACCACATAATCAATGACTTCCTGCCGCCGCTCGTAACAGAAATCCACATCAATATCAGGCATGGAAACGCGTTCCGGGTTCAGGAAACGCTCAAACAGAAGCTGATAGCGCAATGGGTCTATATCCGTGATCCCCAGGCAGTAGGACACGATGCTCCCGGCCGCCGACCCACGCCCCGGCCCTACCGGAATCCCGTTGTCCTTTGCATATTTGATAAAATCCCAAACAATCAGGAAATAGTCCACATACCCCATGTTTTTGATCGTATCCAGCTCATAATGAAGCCGTTCCTGATTTTCTGCGGCTCTGTCGCCGTACCGGCTCTCCAGGCCTTCATAGCATAATCTGTTCAGGTATTCCCAGGAAGTCAACCCGTCCGGCACGTCGTACCGGGGCAGCTTTGTCACGCCAAACTCGATCTCCACATGGCAGCGGTCGGCAATCCGCTGGGTATTCTCCACTGCCTGCCGCGCATAGGGGAACAGCGCTTCCATCTCCTCCGGTGATTTCACATAATACTGCCCGCCCTCGTAGCGCATCCGGTTTTCGTCGGAAAGTTTTTTTGCAGTCTGGATGCACAGCAGGATGTCATGCGCCTTCTCATCATCCGCATAGGTATAATGTACGTCGTTGGTGGCCACCAGCTCAATCCCTGATTCTTCCGACATCTGCAGCAGACGTTGGTTCACCAGGGCCTGCTCCGGTATGCCGTGATCCTGAAGCTCCAGAAAATAATTTCCTTTCCCGAAGATATCCTGATATTCCAACGCCTTTTCCCTGGCATCCTCATATAACCCCCGGGCCAGATACCGCTGCACTTCCCCTGCAAGGCATGCGCTCAGGGCGATGATCCCTTCGTGGTATTTACGCAGAAGATCTTTATCCACACGCGGCTTATAATAATATCCGTCCACGAACCCTTTGGATACGATCTTCATCAGGTTGGAATATCCCTGATTGTTCTCCGCCAAAAGGACAAGATGATAGTAGCGGTCATCCCCTCCGGTAAGCTCCCTGTCAAATCTGGAATTCGGCGCCACATAGACCTCGCATCCCAAAACAGGGTTAATGCCGGCTTTTTTGGCCTCCCTGTAAAAATCGATCACACCGTACATCACTCCATGATCCGTGATGGCAGCGCTGTCCATTCCCAGTTCCTTTACTCTTGCAACATATTCTGTTATCTTATTCGAACCGTCCAGAAGGCTGTATTCCGTATGGACGTGTAAATGTACAAAACCCATGCTCCACCTCTTTTTTTCAACAAAACCTGATCGGACGTAATCCCTCCCCGCAGGGGCATGTATTATGGGACGCCCTTTGAGTATACTTTACTTGGAAAGCCTGCTATTATGAAAACAGGGCGGCTCCTTTTTAAGAACCACCCTGCCGTCTGCTTTTTAAGATGGCAGACGCCCGCTGCCACACGCAAATGCACGCACACGAATCTGCCGGTGAGCGATAGACTTATTCCCCATTGATCATAAATCCGATCAACCGGTCTGTGTCTTCCTTTTCATATGCGATGATCTCCAGTTCCGGGATCTCGCCGTTGGAAAAGATATTAGCCATGGATACATACTGTGAAAGCTTGGACTTCAGATTCAGCCTGTCCCCTTCTCCTGTCACCAGTTCTACCTTGCCTTTACATTCATCGACTGCCTTAAAGAATGCGTCTATATCCGTGATGTTCTGTACCTTCATAATCTGTTACCTCCTTATTTTTGTAACCAATTTACACACCAAAGTGATCGCCTGTCTGTTACGCTATCATTATACATCTTTTTTTTAGGAATGCAATCTTTTTTTCCCGGCCGTACAAAAATCCATGCAATACTTATTGAAAGCTTCTCCATTTGCAGGAAAATTTATTTGCCGAAATCCATGGAGTATGCTATACTAACAACATTGAAAGCATTCGCATCTTAATCTGTTTTTTCCTGAAGATGCAGTCTACTACTAAGAGAAGTTCAAGGAGGGAATCTGATGAGATTAATAACACGTTCTGATTTTGATGGTTTAGCTTGCGGTGCATTGCTGTTGGAGGCAGGAATCATTGACAGTTGGAAATTTGCACATCCGAAGGATATCCAGGACGGTCTGGTGGAAGTTACCGAGAATGACTGTCTGGCCAACGTACCTTTCGTGGAAGGCTGCGGATTATGGTTTGACCATCATTCCAGCGAGCATGAAAGGCTGGAGTTGGAAGGAAAGTATAAGGGCGAGAGCCGTCTTACCCCTTCCTGCGCAAGGATCATCTACGAGTATTATGGGGGAAAGGAAAAGTTTCCTCAGTTCGACGAACTGATGGAAGCTGTAGACAAGGTGGACTCCGGGAACCTGACCATCGATGAAGTGATGAATCCCACAGGTTGGATTCTGGTCGGTTTTCTGATGGATCCCCGGACCGGTCTGGGCAGATGGAGACAGTTCTCTATTTCCAACTATCAGCTGATGGAAAAGCTGATGGATGCCTGCCGCACCATGAGTACCCACGATATTCTGGAACTTCCGGATGTGCAGGAGCGTATTGAGATCTACAACGAACAGACAGAAAAATTCAAAAAAATGGTATCGGAATATACCACGGTAAAGGGCAATGTGATCATCACCGATTTAAGAAAAGTGGAACCTATTTATACCGGTAACCGTTTCATGATCTACAGCATGTATCCAGAGCAGAATGTATCCGCATGGATCGTCAGCGGACGGGGCGGAAAAGGCTGCTCCGCGGCGGTGGGTTACAGCATCCTCAACAGGACGGCAACTCTGGATGTGGGAAGCCTGATGTTAAAGTACAACGGCGGCGGACATAAGAAAGTGGGAACCTGCCAGTTCAGCGATGAAACTATGGATACAGAACTTCCGAAGATGCTGGATGAACTCTGCGAGATGGCAAATCAATAATATATGGACAATCTGCCGAAAAGGGCAGGAAAAAACAAAACAGAGGCAGCCGGTTCTATCCGCACCGCATAGCGGACAGGACCGGCTGCCCTTATTATTCCGTTCCCTGTTTGCATTGTCAGACCGCAGGACGGCACTTAAGATCATATCTTACAGTTTTGTAAGATGTACATCCCGAAATGTAAGCTGATTCGATGGCTGAATGGTTTTCTTTTTTGTATGATACTTTCAGAAACATTACATTGTAAAAAAGCAGGAGGAATCATAAATGAGTATATTGGAAGTAGACGGATTGAAGAAAACATATACTACCCGGTTTGGGGGAAATAAGGTGGAAGCATTAAAGAAAGTGTCCTTCAGTGTGGAAGAAGGGGAGTATGTGGCAATCATGGGTGAGAGCGGTTCCGGGAAGACCACACTCCTCAATATTCTGGCGGCGCTGGATAAGCCGACCGGGGGCGTCGTAAAGCTGGACGGATGGGATTTTTCAAAAATAAAGGAGTCTGCGGTGGCTGCATTCAGGCGGGATAATCTGGGGGTTGTGTTTCAGGATTTTAACCTGCTGGATACATTTTCTCTGGAGGACAACATCTATCTGCCGTTGGTGCTGGCGGGGAAACACCATTCGGAAATGAGCCTGAGGCTTGCGCCCATAGCCATGCAGCTGGGGATCACGGATCTGTTGAAAAAATACCCTTACGAGGTGTCCGGCGGCCAGAAACAGCGGGCCGCGGTAGCAAGAGCCCTGATCACGAATCCGCGTCTGGTACTGGCGGATGAGCCCACCGGTGCTTTGGACTCCAATGCGATGGAAGAACTGCTGCGGTTGTTTGGCGAGATCAACCAGAACGGCCAGACCATCCTGATGGTGACGCACTCTGTGAAAGCGGCAAGCCATGCGGGGCGGGTACTGTTCATCAGGGACGGGGAGGTATTCCATCAAATCTACCGCGGGAACAACACGAATGAACAGATGTATCAGAAAATCTCCGATACCCTGACCATGCTGACCACGAAAACTTCATGGCAGGAGGGCAAACTGGCAGGAAAAGCGGAAGGGGGCAGAAAATCATGAAAAAAATATTTTATCCAAGGCTGGCGTGGATGGGAATCTGGAAAAATAAACGCCTTTACATCCCCTACATCCTGGCAGGCATGGGGATGGCCATGATGTTTTATATTGTAGCATTTTTAAATACCAGCGAAGTGCTCCTGTCTATTCCCGGCGGTAATATCCTTCAGGAGATGATGGGCATGGGGCTTTCGGTTATTACCGTATTTTCTCTGCTCTTTTTGTTCTACACCAATTCCTTTCTTAACCGCAGAAGGAAGAAGGAATTCGGCCTTTATAATATTCTGGGCATGGGAAAATGGAACCTTGCCCGGATCCTGGTGTGGGAAAGCCTGATAAGCGCCGGTCTTTCGCTGGCGGGCGGACTTGTTTCCGGAATTGTATTTTCCAAATTTGCGGAGCTGGGCATGGTCAACCTCCTCCATGGGGAAATCACATTTTTGCTCACCATTGGGACAAAAGCGGTTATTGAAACCTTGAAGCGGTTTTCAGTGATATTCCTGCTTCTTTTGCTCTGTACTTTATGGCAGATCCATAAAGCCAGTCCGATGGAACTGCTCCACAGTGAAAATGCGGGTGAAAAGCCGCCCAGGGCAAACTGGCTGCTTGCATTGGCGGGCGCGGCCATTCTGGGGACGGCGTATTATATGGCAGTCTCCATCAAAGAGCCGGTGGATGCCATGCTCTGGTTTTTCGTGGCTGTCATCATGGTGATCCTTGCCACATATTTATTATTCATTGCGGGTTCCGTGGCGATATGCAGGCTTTTGCAGAAGAACAAGAATTATTACTATAAGACGAACCACTTTGTGTCCGTATCCTCCATGGTGTACCGCATGAAGCGCAACGGCGCAGGGCTTGCATCCATCTGTATCCTCTGTACCATGGTGCTTGTGATGGTGTCAGGCACGGCCTGCCTGTATATCGGGACGGAGGACGGCCTGCGCAGCCGGTATCCGAGAAATATCAATCTGGATATATCGGCGGGCAGTCCGGAATTTCTGGAAAGTGGGACATTTGATGCAGTCCGGGAGCTTGTGCGCCGGACAATCGAGGAGCAGGGCGCTTTGGATGCACACGGAAAACTTTCGGATGAAAAAAATACGGCAGAAAAGGGAAAAACGAAAGCGGAAAACATATTGGACTACCGTACCGCGGAATTTGCAGGATATGTGGACGACGGCAAGATTTATACGGATGATTTCGGGGAGTTGGCATTTCAGGTCAGGTCCTATGCCAAAAGCTGGCAGATCTTTGTAGTTCCGGTAGAAGATTATAACGACTTGATGGGGGCGGACGAAACCCTCGAACCCGGAGAAGCCCTCCTCTATACAACGAAGTCAGAATATGAAAAAGATACGGTCACTCTGAACGGGGAGAAGACCCTGAAAATAAAGAAAGTGGTTCCGGATTTTGTGGACAACGGAGTGGATGCCATGCAGATCATCCCGTCCATGTATCTTTTTGTGCCGGATCTTCCAGAGGTTATCAGCCCCTTAGAAGAACTGGTTACGGACAGGGGGACTCCTGTTCTGGGGCTGCATTGGATTTATGGATTTGATCTGGACTGTAAAGATGAAGTACAGATTCAGATTCAGGATCAACTCCACACGGCATTATCGCAGATGCTGGAATCGGCAGAAAACAGTATGGGCCTGGCCTTTTCCTGCGAGGGTGCTGCAAAGGAGCGTGCGGGGTTCTACGGACTGTACGGAGGATTGTTCTTCTTGGGGATCCTGCTGGGCATCGTATTTGTATTTGCCGCAGTACTGATTATCTACTATAAACAGATATCCGAAGGGTATGAGGACCAGTCCCGGTTTGAGATCATGCAGAAAGTGGGCATGACGCAGAAAGAGGTGAGGCAAAGCATTAATTCTCAGGTGCTGACTGTATTTTTCCTTCCGCTTTTTATGGCCGGGGTACATCTGGCCTTTGCGTTCCCTTTGATGCAGAAAATGCTGCTGCTGTTCAGCCTGACGAATATGAAACTGATAATCGGTGTAACGGTGGTATGCTTTCTGATCTTCGCACTGTTCTATATGCTGGTGTACCGGATCACATCGAGAGGGTATTACCATATCGTAAGATCCGGCGCCGACTGAATATTGACAAACACAGTTCTGTAAGATAGTATAGTAAATGTCCGGCATTGGCTTTTTAGCCGTTGCCGGGCGGATACGAAGGAATGCGTATCGCAGATTCTATCAGTGATGACAGGACAGACGACCATCACTCTAATAAAAATTCGGCTGGGAAAAATTGCACGGACGTGCAAAAAAGGAGAGATGGAAAATGAACAGTGAAATCAGAGACATTAGCCTGGCTGAATCAGGCGAGCAGAAAATTGAATGGGTAAAGAGGAACTGCGATCTTCTGCGCACTTTGGAGGATGAATTTGGCAAGACAAAGCCTTTTGAGGGAAAGAAGATTACACTTTCCGTACATCTGGAGGCGAAGACGGCATATCTGTGCAAGGTGCTGGCAGCAGGCGGAGCCAGGATGTATGTGACAGGCTCCAATCCGCTTTCCACACAGGACGACGTGGCTGCGGCCCTGGTAAAAGCAGGTTTGGAGGTTCACGCATGGTATGGGGCGACAGAGGAAGAATACAATTCCCATATCCGTGCAGTACTCCTGGCAGGGCCGAATATCATCATCGACGACGGCGGCGATCTGGTTCATATGGTCCATACCGAGATGCAGGAACTGATTCCGGCTATTTTAGGCGGCTGTGAGGAAACGACCACGGGCATCATCCGTCTGGAGGCGATGAACAGGGCGGGCCAGCTGAAATTCCCTATGATCCGCGTCAACAATGCGCAGTGCAAACATTTCTTTGACAACAGATACGGGACAGGCCAGTCCGTATGGGACGGTATCATGCGTACCACAAACCTGATCGTCGCAGGCAAGATCGTGGTGGTGGCCGGCTATGGCTGGTGCGGCAAGGGTGTTTCGATGAGGGCAAAGGGAATGGGAGCCAAAGTCATCGTAACAGAGATCGACCCGGTAAAAGCCATTGAAGCCGTGATGGATGGATTTGATGTGATGCCCATGAAAGAGGCGGCGAAGCTGGGCGACTTCTTTGTGACAGTGACAGGCTGCGATAAGGTGATTGACGAAGAAGATTTTCTGGAGATGAAGGACGGTGCAATCCTCTGTAATGCAGGCCATTTTGACTGTGAGATCCATATGGCAGGACTGCGCGCCATGGCTGTAGAGACCAAAGAGATGCGCAGGAACATTCAAGGCTATAAGCTGTCTAACGGCAGATGGCTCTGTGTTCTGGCAGAGGGGCGCCTGGTGAACTTAGCGGCAGGAGACGGACATCCGGCTGAGATCATGGACATGAGCTTTGCAATTCAGGCTCTTTCCGCAAAATATCTGGTGGAACATGGAAAAGGGATGACAGAAATGCTGATTGACGTTCCAGATGAGATTGATGCCGACGTGGCCGCCAGGAAACTCCGTTTCCTCGGCAAAGAGATCGACACACTGACCCCGGAGCAGGAGGCGTATCTGAACAAGTCTCTGGTATAAACCGGATGAATTTAAGGTATAAAATGACTCAGTGCCAATGATACAATATGAGCCTAAAAGCCATATGATAGTGAAGCGAAAAGTCAAAGACCCCGCGGCAAGCTGCGGGGTCTTTGGTCTACACTCCGTTTCGGTCGTTGCTTCGCGGGAATAAATTATACCTAAAAGGTTGACAAGAGCACTTTTTCACTTTAAAGTATAGAAATACAGGAAATTATTTTTATTTTGATAAAAGGAGCTGAAGATGATGAATCAAATTACAGGACACACCAAACTGACCGGGCTTTTAGGAAGCCCGGTTGCACATAGCATCTCCCCCATGATGCACAATGAAGCTTTTCAGCAATTAGGCCTGGATTATGTATATCTTGCATTTGATGTGGGAACCGATACGCTGGAAAAGGCCGTGGAGGGGCTGCGTGCGTTAAATGTACGGGGGTTCAACCTGACCATGCCGGACAAAAACCTGATGTGCAGCCTCTGCGACAAGCTGTCCGCTGCCTCTGAGATTTCCGGTGCAGTCAATACCGTGGTAAATGACAATGGCGTGCTGACCGGATATACCACGGACGGCATCGGTTATATGCGGGCCGCAAAGGATGCGGGTCATGATATAATCGGGAAAAAGATGACCCTTTTGGGAGCAGGCGGAGCCGCAACTGCCATTCTGGTTCAGGCGGCACTGGACGGGTTGTCTGAAATTTCTGTATTCAGCATCCGCGATGAATTTTTTTCAAGGGCTGAAAAAACCGTGGATGAACTGAATCACCGTACAGACTGCAAGGTACGTTTATATGACTTTGAAGATGAATCCATCCTTCGCCGGGAAATCGCAGAAAGCGCTATCCTGACCAACGGAACTTCTGTAGGCATGCTGCCCGGCGCAGACCGCTCCATCATCACAGATACGTCCATGTTCCATAAAGACCTGATTGTATCCGATGTTATCTACAACCCATGGGAGACCCTGCTGCTGAAGCTTGCCAGAGAAGCGGGATGCGCCACATTCAACGGACTTTACATGCTAATGTACCAGGGCGCGGAAGCTTTCAGACTTTGGACCGGCCAGGATATGCCTGTGTCCACAATAAAGGAAGCCTATTTTAGCTGACAGAACTTCCTGCGGCAAGGGGCGTATGATACACGCGCGCGATATGCTCCGACAAGCTTCCAGACTTGTGAGCATAACCATTACACAGAAACAGGAAATACCCTGCTGATCCGCCAGGGATGATTTTTCGAAGGTACATCTGCAGAGCAGAAAATGCAGCAGATACATTCACTATTTTCCAGTTGTACTATCGTAAAATCGAAGTGGCAAAGCAGCAGGGTATTTCCTATTGATTATTCTGCCGGTAAAATATCCTGCGCGGTTTCATACAATCTATTTCAATACGTTTCATACTTTATGTTTCTTCATCTTCAAATTCCGGGCGCACCATCCACTCCTGAATAACTCCGCATGCGATCTTTTCTCCGCTGTCTCCTGACGGCTGGGAATGCATATCATCTGGGTGCAGATGAACGACCACTGTTTTTCCGATCACATCCTCTGGATGGAACCTCCCTGTATAAACCGCCAACCATGCGGCTCCCCGGGTAGATAAAAGGGACGGCAGGTCTCCGGCATGCTCCGGGTGTTCCCTCCCCTGTGGATTATAGTGCCCTTTGGTATCCTTGAGTTCATCAAAAGCGTCCCCTGTACAGGATTTCCCTTCATGGATATGAAAGCCAAAAAACTGCCCCTCATCTCCGTTTGCTTCATCCGGCAGCCCATAGATCTCTGCCATCAATACTGTACCCCCATAAACATCATAAAACGTAACCCTCCCATGGATCTCCGGGTATTCTTTGATTCCCCTGATTTCTGCGTATGCCTCTGGCGCTCCATTTAATTTTTCGACCATATCATTTACCCTCCTTCTGCCTACTATATGCGAGAGCCCGCACTTTGGTTCCTGATTTCACGACAGCAAAGTTGGCTGCTATGGGATATCTTTTTTCCTCAAAGACTGTGAAGTATGGTTCAGCGATAAACATGGAACAGAAACAGAATATAGACATACAACCAAAATCCTCCGCATACATTGTAAAAACAATGTTTGCAGGGGGATTTTCTTGAAAGATTACATTGAAGAACGCGCCGTAGAAATCGCCAATTATATCATAGAAAGCAACTCCACTGTACGGCAGACGGCAAAAAAATTCGGAATCAGCAAAAGTACGGTACATAAAGACGTCACCGAACGTCTCCTCCAGATCAACCCGGCTCTTGCTTCACAGGCCCGCAAGGTACTGGATACGAACAAATCTGAACGCCACATCCGGGGCGGACTTGCCACCAGAGAAAAATATCTGCATCTGGAACACCAGTAGCGGAAAAGAGCGCAGAAAATCCAAAATATTCTGCGCTCTTTGCATATATCATGCGTGTCTCTTTCTTATATAAATCGACTGCTTCTTATTTCGAAGGGATAAACCGTGCGATTTCTCCTGCCACATTGGAGATCGGCATGGTCTGCAGCCAGATATGTCCCGGACCGCTTATAACTGTATTAAACACTCCTTCTCCGCCGAAGAGCATATTTTTCACTCCCGGCACTGATCGGATATCAATGCTGCAGGTGGATTCCATCGCCGCAAGATATCCGGTGTCCACCACGATCTGCTGCCCTGGTTCCAGATCGTACTCAATGATATGGCCGTCAAATTCCAAAAATACCGTTCCCTGTCCGGACAGGCGCTGCATGATGAATCCTTCGCCGCCGAACAGCCCTGCTCCAAATTTCTTCTGGAAAAATACAGACAGATCCACGCCGGCCTCCGAAGCCAGAAAACCTGACTTCTGCACTACCAGTTCCCTGCCGGGTGCAATATCATAAGCTACAATCTTTCCCGGGAAGCTGGATGCAAATGCAATCATCCCGGAGCCGCCCTGTGCCGTATATATATTCTGGAACAGAGCCTCTCCCGCAAACATCCTTCCGATTGCCTTGCCGATTCCGCCATTCGATGTCGTCTCCATCAACATATTGGGCGACATCCAGCTCATAGACCCCCTCTCTGTAATCATCCTCTCACCGTTGTCCAGATAGCAGAGAACAACCGGCAAGGTCTCGCCTTTAATCTCATAACGCATAAAATACTCTCCTTCCTGTTTCCTTCGATCCTTCTATTTTTTATAGCTGTGAACACTCAACAACCGTATATCAGCCATTTATGTGCAATGTATAAAGAATAGTTTACGAGGTGTCTTCAAGTTTACTTTTGTTTTCTGCTACCACTCCATTTTGCTCGCATTTCTTCAAAATGTCAAGAAAATACGAGGGAATAAGTACACCTATTTTGTTCCTTATATGCGGATATACTGTTGATTTCCTGTGGATTTCCTGTGGAAAACTCTTAGTAACCGCATCCTATGCTTAAGAGATATTTCATGGCAATTCCTTACTCTGACAGATTTCTATACCCGTGAGTATAGCTTCAAGGTACAAAATTCCCCTGCGCCTCCTCTTTGCCCCCGTTCGGAGTATAAGCGGCCAGTTCCTCCGTCCTCTTAGGCAGCCGGATGCTGACCTTGAACAAATCCGCCTCCGTAGTCACCTTCAGCGTCCCATACTGCAGTTCCGTAAAACTCTTCGCAATCGCCAGCCCCAGGCCGGATCCTTCCGTATTCCGCGATGCATCGCCGCGCACAAACCGGTCTGTGATCTCATCTGCATTAAATTTGAGCTCTGCTGCCGATACATTTTTCATAGAGATGAACACCTCATTCCCTTCATCTCTCAGCTCAATATATACCCTCGTATGGGGAAGGGCATATTTGGTGATATTCACGATCAGATTTTCGAAAATACGATACGTCTTCTGGCTGTCCAGGAGGAGTACCACCTTCTCCTTTGGCAGGCTCCACCTAAAGTCCAGCCCCGCCTCCCGGATTCGCGTGCTGTTTTCCAGTTCCACCTGTTTTAGAAGCTCAACAATATCAGCCCTCATAAAATTCATCGTCACATTCCGGCTGGCCGCCTTACTGATCTCAAACAAATCCTCGATCAGCACTTTCAGCCTCTGCGACTTCCGCTCCAGCACAGAGAGATATTCTTTTCGTTTCTGCGGATCCTCCTCGGATTTCAGCAGATCCACATAAGTAATGATGGCAGTCAGCGGAGTTTTCAGGTCATGGGACACATTCGTGATCAGCTCGGTCTTCATCCGCTCACTCTTGACCTCCTCCTCCACTGCTTTCTTAAATCCCTTCTGAATTCTCTGGATTTCTGTCTTCATAGGATTAAAGATCCCTAAGTCCCCGGCGATCGGTGCATCCAGAATCCCCTCTGCGAGCAGATTCATGGATTCCAAAAGCATCTTATATTTTCTCTGTATATCATAAAAATACCTCCGAAGGATAATGAACAGCACCCCAGAATAAATGAGAAGCGCAAAGATCCCATAAAACCAGAAGCAGCTGATCACAGTCAGAAGCATGAAATTAATCAGCACGATCTTAAAAATTGTCTGGCTCGCCGCTTCCTGGATATCCAGATTGATCAGGCTGTCGTAAATCCTCTTAACATAATTCCGGATTCCTGCCCACATCCTTCGAAACAGTCCTGTAGCGCCGTCCGCGCCCTGCTTCACCTGCTCTCCAAGCTCCTCTTTCCTGTCCCTTGCCCAGAACAGCAGATGCGCGCATATACTCCGCTCCTTCCAGTATCTCCCTTTCATCGTAAAGACTGCCCTTAAGCAGGTCGTTCCCCAATAGACAACCGCAAAGACACAGAACCACATCAGCACATTCAACATTCTTTCCGCCCCATGGTCAATACCGGACGCGCCCATCTCAGCTACAATATCCGCCAGCGTATGGTTCATCGTATTCCATACGACCGACGCATACCACCCTTCCATCGAACACGCAATCGCCCACACAATCCCTACAATTTCCAAAGGGCTCCTGAAAATCCAGAATTCCTCAATCCTCCAGCTTTTATTGCAAGGGATGAGAACAGCCGCAAATACCACCAAAAAAATCAGGATCCATTCAAAATACAGATACGTACTGTTGTTGCTTAAAAGGAAAGAATATCCATGCTGAGAATTATATTGTGTCCGGATGTATCTCTGCAGGTTCTCTTCCGTCAGTGCATAGACCATCTTTGCGGAAACAGGCTCTTCAAAAAAATATGCAACATCATATGCTGAATCCGGTTCGTAATGATAAACTCTCTGCTCTAATGCATACCGTTCATCTTCATCCGGACAGGTTCCGTCCACCTCCACGCTGATCTGCCCCCCAGAATCATATTCCAGAGCAACCCGAAGCCCATAATCGGTGTTTTTGTTTAGAAGCCTTCGTAAATCCTCCTCACTGTTCTTTCCCAGCCGCCCCTTTCCATCAGCGGAAAACACTTCACAGTCCATATACTTCCGCATCAAAAAGAACGCGTCTTCCCCATAATCCTGCATCACCTTGCTCTGATCCACATTCCTCCTGACCTCATTATACAGATAATATCCTCCCCGGACCAGGTCATCCATCATATCCTGCATATGCTCCAGCGTAACCCGGCCTTTCAATTCCGGTTCCATCACATCTGCAAATACCGGATAGGCGGACACCATGCAAAAAGAACACAAAAGCAGTATCGCCACGATCAATGCCACCGCAAATCTACGGCTGTTTTTCAATTTTATAGCCAACACCCCACACCACCTTCAAATATTCAGGATTTTTTGGATCCACTTCAATTTTTTCACGGATATTCCGCACATGCACCATGATTGTATCTGTATTGATGGCACGCTCCTGCCATACACGCTCATAGATTTCTTCCGCAGAGAATACATGCCCCGCGTTCTTTGCCAAAAGCAGCAGAATCTTATACTCAATCGGCGTCAGTCGAACCGGATTGCCGTCCATGGACACCTCCACCGTATCCTCGTTGATCTCCAGCCCGCCGATGACATGGACATTTTCTTTGGGTTCCAGCTTTTCTAAAAATTTCCGGTAACGCCGAAGCTGGGAATTGACCCGTGCCATCAGCTCCATCGGGGTAAACGGTTTTGTCACATAGTCATCCGCACCGATATTGAGTCCCATAACCTTATCCACTTCCTCTGATTTTGCTGAAAGCATGATCACCGGAAAATCAAATTTTTCCCGCAGCTTCATCGTCATATGGATGCCGTCCATCCGCGGCATCATAATATCCACGATTGCCAGATGGATTTCCTCCTTTTCCAGAACTTCCAGGCCTTCTATGCCGTCTGCCGCCTGAAATACCTCATACCCCTGGCTTTGCAGGTAGATCTGTACGCCTTCCCGGATTTCTTTATCGTCTTCCACCACCAGAACATGATTAATCTCCATTTCTTCTGTCCTCCCTCTGTTGCCTGAAATTCTCTTCCGTCCTCTTTTCTTTTTATGTGCCATGGAAACACTTTCACAAACAGACTGTCACAATGCTTCTCATTATTCATCTGCGGGAATATCCCGTCATCCGCGGGGTCATTGACTTATGATCCTCCCATAAATTTTATACAGGCGCAGACCCTCCCCACAACGAGTATCATACGAATAAACAGCACAAATGTCAAATTTTTTACTCCTTTACGCTAAAGCATGAATTGCAGCTTCCCCAAAAAAGTACCCTGCGCCGACAAATGCCAGATTCCATAGAAAAATCCCCAACACAGAACTCATCGTATATACTGCAAAATCCATTCTCACCATCCCTGCCGGAATGGAGATAAGCGTGCGTACCATAGGAAGCAGTTTACTGACAAATACACCGACGCCGCCTTTTTGTCGCAGCATTTCTATCTTCTCTTCAATCATCGGCTTTTGTTTGGGAAACTTCTTAAAATAGATGCCCAGAACCTTTGCCCCGCCAAATCTCCCGAGAAAATAGAGTACCCAGCTCCCTGTCAGCCCGGCGCCCACAGAAATCAATATTACAAGCGGAAAACTGATCTCCCCTTTCGCCGCCCAAATACCAGCCAGCGGCATGATCACCCCGGCCGGGAAGCCCGGTAGGTTCAGGTATTCCAAAAATACGATCAGGTAAATAAAGAAAGCGCCATAATCTAAAAAATATTGTGTTAAAGCCTGAATATTCACAGCGCCAACCTCCTTTCATTTGTATTCTGACAAATATGCCCGTTTTATCCATTTCCACAAAATATTTTTTGGATTATCCTTATTCTACCCCACATATCTAAAGCAGACAGTTAGAACAAACAAAAGAATTTCTTAAGAAAAGTAAAGAAAAAGTGAACCCTTTATGAAATCCACCCATTCTTTGAACTTGTTTTGAATATTTTGAATATTTTTGTCTATTTTTCACAATACGTCTTGCTATCATACACAATTTGATATATACTATATACTATAAACGAGACAATATTCCGGCGTTTTACTTCATACCCTGTTTAGATCATCCGGATATCGGGATGATCTGTATGTATAGAATTTCCAGCGAATGATTTGCCTGAACAATGTAGAATAGAGATGCCGGAATTTAATAAACAAAGCCAGAAGATAAGGGGGGTTGATGAACTATGAAAATTTTATAGCCACCGCCGGCAGCCGGGTTTATAGCCCGTGCTTTATCAGGCAGTGTGCATTTCAGATCTTCGGACAGGCAGCGATCTATAGAGGCTGTCTGGCTTATCTTTGCAAAATGTACTGTTAAGGGGAAATTATTATGAGCATCTACACCAAAAAGGGGGATGACGGTAGAACCTCGCTTATAGACGGAATCAGCGTGTCCAAATCCGATGACCGGATTGAACTCCTGGGAACCATCGATGAGCTGAACAGTGCGATTGGACTGGCAAAGGTCATTGCCGAAAAAACACTTTATGACAATCTCGCCCGTCGGCAGCAGGAACTCTTGCAGATGATGTCCGGCATTGCCGACCCGCGCAATCCAAAATACCGTTTCAGCAAAGAGGACACCCTGACGCTGGAAGAAGGCATTGACCACATGGAGAATTCGTTTCCACGAGTGAAGGAATTCGTACTGTATGGCGGCTGTGAACAGTCCGCGCGGCTTGATATGGCGCGCGCAGTTGCCAGACGCGCAGAACGCCGTTTCCGCAAAGCAGCATTAAAATACGGCGCTGACCCGAAAGCGATGCAGTATCTCAACCGTTTGTCTGATTACCTCTACGTAGCGGCGCGATATGCCGACTACCGGGCTTCCGTCCGGATGGATGAACATCCTGGGAAGGAAACCACTTAAACAATAACACGATAAATCCCTGCGAATCTGCCGCAGGCACATTCCATGGGATCTGAAAAATTGATACCCCGCAGCTTGATTTATGCTGCGGGGTATTTAAAATACGGTACAATTCACGGCCTGATCGGGCATAAATTGTACCCGAAATTCCTCTCACTGAAGGACGCTGTAAAAATATTGGTTCAATCTGTCCCAGGACGGCTTGCCCTCCTCTTTGACTGACAATACTTCCTGCCCCATGTCTTTTAAGCTCTTCCCGATATATTCAATCAGCTTTGTATTCCTCTGCGACTTTCCCAGTTCCGAGGAGATCTTCTTTTTCTGAAGAAGGCCTAATATGTAATCTTTCCACGTATCCTCCAGTTTCTGCCTTACAAGCTCTTCAAACAGCATGGGAGGAATCCTTCTTTCCTCCAGCAGCCATTTTGCCTGCAGCATCTGGCGGATCACATAAAAATACTTCACCAGCCAGACTTCATCATCCTGAAAATAGGTCCGATAATCCACAGACGCCGTATGGATATAACTCTGGGCACACTTTTTCACGGAGAAATATTCTGGAAGAAGCATCCTTAACTCCACTGCTTCCGGTGTTGAACGATATACTGTGGGGGAAGAAAACCACTCATACACTTCCGGTGTTGAACGGTACACCATACGGAGCACCCGTCTCAGATCCCACCCTTCAATATCCAAAAGGTCATCCTGCTGCGCATCTATAGAATCCCTGATCTCTTCCAGCCGGAGATACTCCTTTTTATCCCTGATATAAACAAACCGCACATCATAGTCACTATTCGGTGAGGCAAAGCCCCATGCCCGGCTCCCTGTCTCCACAGCCCAAATGACCCTGACATGCTCCTTCTGCTCTATCTCACCTAATTTCGCCCGAATAATTGCTTCCATCTCTCCATCTCCCCAAGTCTAAAATTCTGCCGTCGCGCAATGCTTTGGTCTCCCCCTGAAGAATCACATCTGTCCGCCAAAAAACAACTGCCGGCCCGACTGACCCCAACTCCGATCCACGCCAAAGCGAAACTATATTCCAGGCTAATATAAAACCATTAATCCGCTAAAGTTTCCGGTTCAGGATACTCTTCCCCGAACAACTCCGCTGTCACCTTCTTCATCACCTGCGGCGAAAGCGGCCGATCCTGATAGTCCGTCTGAGTATCTGCAATCTTGTTAACCACATCCATCCCTTCCGTAATCTTCCCAAACGCGGCATATGCGCCATCCAGATGCGGTGATTTCTTATGCATAATGAAAAACTGGGAACCCGCGGAATCAGGATGCATTGCACGCGCCATGGATAACACGCCTTCATCATGCTCCAGATTATTTTCAAAGCCGTTCTGCGAAAATTCGCCGCGGATACTGTAACCCGGGCCGCCCATTCCCGTACCGTCAGGACATCCTCCCTGAATCATAAACCCACTGATCACCCGATGGAAAATCAGCCCGTCATAATATCCCCTGTTCACCAGAGATATAAAATTGCGCACCGTGTTCGGCGCGATCTCCGGATAAAGCTCTGCTTTCATAATGTCCCCGTTTTCCATCTCAAATATAACAACCGGATTTTTCATAATCTTGTCCTCTCTCCTCTGCATGAGCGCTTTTTACAAGGCCATGGACGCAATCCATAAAGCGGCGTTCCTCCATGGAAGCAAAAGCACTTCTTTTAATATTTCGTCAAACTTCCGATCTTCTTAATATATCAAATTTTTCTGCCTGCCCCTTAAGATCGATCCATACGATCTGCTTTGCATGGGGCGCGCTTTCTTGTTCCATTCCGTCCTCGCTTACGATCCTGCCTACCTGAACTTTTACGTTCCTGCCGTCAGGCTTCATGACCTCAATCCATTCTCCCACAGAAAATTTATTCCTCTGCCGGATCCTGCACAGGCCGTCCCTTTCTTCCTCCACTGTTCCCAGATACGTATACTCCTTCACGTACGTACTCTCGTTATAAATCTGGGTATTTTCGTCCGGCTTTCCAAAGAAAAAGCCGGTCGTAAACTGCCGGTAGGTGCAGCTTGCAATCTGCTCCACATACCAGGGCATATTCTCCTGGTATTTTTGGGGACTCTCCTGATAATCATCCAGAGCCTTCCGATAAGTCCGCGCAACAGAAGCCACATACAACGCCGTCTTCATGCGCCCTTCCACTTTCAGGCTGTCAATGCCTGCATCTATCAGCTCCGGGATATGCCCGATCATACAAAGATCCCTGGAATTAAAAATATAGGTTCCCCGGTCATTCTCATAAACCGGCATATATTCTCCCGGCCTGGTCTCCTCCACCACCGCGTATTTCCAACGGCAGGGATGCGTACAGGAACCCTTGTTTGCGTCCCGCCCTGTAAAATAATTACTCAGGAGACACCTGCCGGAGTAAGAAATGCACATTGAGCCGTGGATAAACGCCTCCATCTCCATCTCCTCCGGAATCTTACGCCGCAGTTCCTTAATTTCCTCCAGGGAGAGTTCTCTGGCCGCCACCACGCGGCTTGCACCCTGCCTGTGCCAAAACCTGAAAGCGGCATAATTGGTATTATTGGCCTGCGTGCTGATATGCCGTTCAATCTCCGGGCAAACTTCCCCTGCAATATCAAAAACCCCCGGATCTGCAATGATCAATCCGTCGGGCTTAAGCGCCTTTAATTCTTCAAAATATGCCCGAACGCCTTCCAGATCCTGATTATGCGCAAAAATATTCGCCGTTACATAGACTTTCACATGGCGTGCATGTGCAAATGCAATTCCCTCCTTCATATCCTGAATAGAGAAATTTTTTGCTTTTGCACGCAGTCCGAAGGATTCTCCGCCGATATAGACCGCATCGGCCCCAAAAACCACCGCGGTCTTCAATACCTCAAGGCTGGCCGCCGGAATCAATAATTCTGGATGTCTCGCCATTTTCCTCTCCCTTTTCTATAGGACTGCCAGAAAATCACTCAAACAGGCCGTCCTTCCCTACACGCCCTGACATCAACCTCACCGCGGCTGCCGGGCGTGTATGGACTGCCATGCCGATTCACAGGGCGCGTTTTACGCTGAACGCCACGCCGTCTCCCAGCGGAAGGATCGATGTAACCAGACGGTCATGATGCTTTAATTCATACAGATACTGCCGCATCCTGGCATGGATCGTCCGGTCTCTGCGCTCCACCGCAAATCTGGATTCCAGTACATCCCCGCCTTGCAGCACATTGTCTGAAAGCAAAATGCCTTCGGCTTCCAACACACGCGTCACCTGCGGGAGATAGTGGATATACTGCCCCTTAGCCGCATCCACAAAGATAAAGTCAAAGCCTTCTTCCAGGCCTTTCAGGACGTCCATGGCATCGCCCTCTATCAGGGTAATCTGTTCTTCCTTTCCCAGACGCCGGAAATTTTCCCTGGCCGCCAAAATCCGTTTTTCATAATTCTCAATGGTCACAATCCGGCAGTTTGCCGGCGCATACTGGCTCATCAGCAGCGCGGAAAACCCCGCCCCTGTCCCGATTTCCAGAATTTTTTCCGGCTTTTTTATAGACAGAAGCACTTTCAGGAAACTTTGCATTTCTTTTCGGATGATTGGGACGCCCTGGTCTGTGGCCTCCCTCTCCACTGCTTCCAATTCTGCACATTCCGCCGTCTCTAAGGATTGGATGTACGCAGCGGCTCTCTCATCTACGATCATCCTCCCACGCCTCCTTACACAGTTACAATGCACGTCCTGGTTGGCCGCGAATGTAACCTCACACATCCATGATGATCGGAATAATCATCGGCCTTCTCTTTGTCTTCTTCCAGATAAAATCGTTCATTGTGTCCCGGATTGCAACTTTAATTCTGTTCCAGTCCGCCCGACGCCCGGAAAGGCATCTGTCCAGGCTTTCGGAGATCACATGCCTGGCCTCTTCCATCAGCCCCTCCGACTCTCTCACATAGACAAAACCGCGGGACACAATGTCGGGTCCTGCCAAAAGCCGGTTGGTTCCCCGCTCCAGAGTCAAAACCACAATGATAATTCCATCCTCCGCCAGATGCTGCCTGTCGCGAAGCACGATATTCCCCACATCGCCCACTCCGAGGCCGTCCACAAGAATCGTCCCGGTATGCACCTTGTCCACAAGCTTTGCCGATTCTTCCGTGAGCTCCAGCACGTCCCCGGACTGAATAATAAACACATTCTCCCTGGGGATTCCCAGAGCCAGGGCAATCTCTGAATTTGCTTTCAGATGGCGGTACTCGCCGTGTACCGGAATCGCATATTTTGGTTTTACAAGGGAGTAGATCAGCTTTAACTCCTCCTGACAGGCATGTCCCGAAACATGCGCCTCCTGAAAAATTACCTTTGCCCCTTTTGCAGACAGCTCGTTAATCACACGGGAAACAGATTTCTCATTCCCCGGAATGGGATTGGAGCTGAAAATAATCGTATCATTGGGCTGTATCGTCACCTTCCGATGGACGTCCGCCGCCATACGGGACAATGCAGCCATAGATTCTCCCTGGCTGCCGGTGGTGATCAGCACCATTTTCTCCGGCGGATAGTTCCGCATCTCATCAATATCGATCAGGGTTTTTGCCGGTACATTCAGATACCCCAGTTCTGAAGCCGTGGAAATGATATTCACCATGCTCCGGCCTTCCACAACAACCTTCCGCCCATATTTATAAGCAGAGTTGATAATCTGCTGTACACGGTCCACATTGGACGCAAATGTTGCTATGATAATACGGGTATTCTGATGTTCCGCAAAAATATGGTCAAATGTGATTCCCACGGTCCTCTCTGACTGTGTGAACCCTTTGCGCTCCGCGTTGGTGCTGTCTGACATCAGGGCCAGCACGCCCTTCTTCCCGATCTCCGCAAAACGCTGCAAATCAATCGCATCCCCGAACACCGGCGTATAATCCACCTTGAAGTCCCCTGTATGCACGACTGTTCCTGCCGGAGAATAGATGGCCAGCGCCGACGCATCCTGTATACTGTGGTTGGTCTTAATAAATTCTATGCGAAACTGCCCCAGATTGATGGACTGTCCGTGGCGGACGATCTTTCTCTTGGTGGTCCGCAGCAGATTATGTTCCTTCAGTTTATTATCTATAATCCCCATTGTCAGCTTCGTCGTATAGATCGGAACGTTAATATCCTTAAGCACATACGGCAGAGCGCCAATGTGGTCTTCATGTCCATGGGTGATCACGAACCCTTTTACTTTTTCAATATGATCCTTTAAATATGTCACATCCGGTATGACAAGGTCAATTCCCAGCATATCATCCTCGGGAAAGGCCAGGCCGCAGTCCAGCACAATAATACTGTCTTCATATTCAAAGGCAGTAATATTCATCCCGATCTGCTCCAGTCCTCCAAGTGGAATGATACGCAGTTTTCCAGTATTCTCTTTTCTCAATAGCCGCACCTCCGTCATTTTTTATGTATTGCTTTTTTGCACGCACACAAACGATCTCCCTGTCCGTGGCAGGCAGTAAATATTGTTATAACCGTCCGTGATCCGCACCGGCGGTTTATCATTCTTCCGATCACATCCTGATATCTGTATCCTCAAGCAGTTCTTCAAATACCCTGGAAACTGCCTCTAATTCCGTATCCTCTTCCACAATCTCATAAACACTTTCCTGATCGTCCTCAGGATTCATATCCTTTAAGATCAGGCATACTTCCTCGTCTTCCGGGTCTGTAACAAGTATATATGTAGAGCCGTTAATTCTGGTCTGCTCCAAAACATGAAATTCAACAGTCTCTTTCGTATCTTCCAGAAAAAATTCCACTTTTTCCATATCCCCGCTCCTTATACTTCCCGCTGTCCTTGCAAAGAATCCAAATATCCCTGTAAAATAAAGACTGCCGCAATCTTATCAATATATTTCTTCCGGTCTTCCCGCCTGACTTTCCCCTCCATCAGCGTATGCTCTGCGGCAACCGTTGTCAGACGCTCGTCCCACATCACCACTTCAAGGCCTGTCCGCCTAATCAGCATCTTCTGAAATTCCAAAGACTTCCCGGCCCGCTCGCCGATATCGTTGTTCATATGCTTGGGAAATCCAAGCACAATCTTGCCCACCTCGTACTCCCGGATCAATTCCTCGATTCTGGCGCACGTCCGCCGGAGCTTATTCTCCTCTTTTCGCCCAATCGTCTCTATCCCCTGAGCAGTCAACAGTAAGGCATCGCTTATCGCCACGCCTACCGTCTTCGATCCATAGTCTAATCCCATAACCCTCTTCATTGATTATGCCCAGGAATTATGCGCAATATACGCTTTCAGCAGTTCTTCCACCAATTCGTCCCGCTCCACTTTCATCACAAGGCTTCTTGCCCCGTTATAGCTTGTGATATACGTCGGGTCGCCGGACATCACATAGCCAACGATCTGATTCACCGGGTTATATCCTTTTTCCTTCAATGCCTTAAACACAATTTCCAGAATATCTTTCGCCGAAATCTGCGGCCCCGGTTCCACCTGAAAGAATTGGGTGTTGCTTAAATCGCTCATGTTTTTTCCTCCATTTCTCTTCTGTCTTCTTTTGTATTGTAGTTACAGTATTTCTATTCTTATCGTACATCTGCTGTACTTATACCCGCACACAGGCGCAAACACTCTAATTACCATTTTAATACAAGTCTTTCCAAAATTCAATGTATAATTTGTGAATCGTTGACAATTCGGATCCTGCGGATACCATTCTGCAGATTTTCCTCCTCGTCCAGCGCAATCTTGATATACTCCTTTGTGTGGCCTGCCTGGTACGCCTTTCCATTGATACATATCCGTTCTTCTACCAGAACCTCCACCTCTTTTCCAAGGAAGCCTTTCTCATAGGCAGCCTGTTTTCTCCTGCCCAGTTCGAGCATCTGGCGGCTCCGTTTGGCCTTTACATCTTCGGGCACCTGTCCGGCCATGGCTGCGGCCTTAGTCCCTTCCCGCCTGGAATATTTGAAAATATGGGTCTCATAAAAATCCACCTGATCGACAAATGCCATAGATTCCTGAAACTCTTCTTCTGTCTCCCCCGGAAACCCAACGATCACATCCGTTGTCAGGGCCGGATTGCCGAAATAGTCCCGAAGCAGCCTGCATTTCTCATAGTACTCCTCTGTGGTATATTTCCTGTTCATGCGTTTCAAAGTGGCATTACACCCGCTCTGGAGGGACAGATGAAAATGGGGGCACAGCTTTGGCAAACCAGCGGCTTCCCTGACAAACTCCCCGGTAATCGCCCCCGGTTCCAGAGACCCCAGCCGGATCCTCAAAATCCCGTCCACGTCATGGACGGCCCGTATAAGCCCCAGCAGATCTGTGTGCCCCGCGTCCGGGCGCTGCTTCTGCGTTCCCTCTTTCTCTGCCTGCCTTTGAACATCCACACCGTAGGAACTCAAATGAATCCCTGTCAGCACCACCTCCCGACAGCCGCTTAACGCCAGAGCCTCCACCTCCCGAATCACGCTGTCCAGCGAACGGCTCCGCACCCGCCCGCGGGCATAGGGAATAATACAGTAAGAGCAGAACTGGTTGCATCCGTCCTGTACCTTGATGCAGGCTCTGGTATGCTCCCCCGGTTTTGTCAGATGCAGTTCTTCATAGCCGCATGGGCGGCTGATATCGGAGATCCGGCAGAACGGTTCTTTTTGGGGCGCCTTCTCTTTCCGCTGTGCGTACTGTTCCAGGATCTGCAGCAGATCCTTTTTTTGGTTATTTCCGATTACAATATCCACACATTCGTCGGCCGGCCGGCCCTGGGCCTCCTGTGCCTGCACATAGCATCCGCAGGCCGCCACCACGGCGTTTGGATTCATTTTTCTGGCACGGTGCAGCATCTGCCTTGATTTCCGATCCGCAATATTGGTCACCGTACAGGTATTGATGATATAGAGATCCGCCCCTTCCTGAAACGGTACGATCTCATATCCCGCTTTTTCTAACATTTCCCGCATGGCAGCCGTTTCATATGCATTTACTTTACACCCCAGGTTGTGCAGCGCCGCTTTCTTCATGGTAATCTCCGTTCCGCCGTCTCTTCGTCTCCGGCACAAATAATCGTAATTTTGAAAATTTTTCCTGCATGTTTCTTGACTTTTATAAACCTATCCCGTAGAATGTAGGCAGGGCAGGGATGCCCTTCGATTATATCGCGCAAAGGAGGGATTTATCATGATGAAAACAGTGCAGATTTCGTTAAACTCTATCGATAAAGTAAAGTCATTCGTAAATGAAATCACAAAATATGACAATGACTTTGATTTAGTGTCCGGAAGGTATGTGATAGACGCCAAGTCTATCATGGGCATTTTCAGCCTGGATCTTTCCAAACCAATCGACCTGAACATCCACGCCGACGGAGAATTAGAAGATATTCTGGCCTCTCTGGATGCTTACATTATCAAATAACGCGGAATTTGTAGAGAACCGCCGCGGCGGTTCCTGAGGCTGTTTCCCGGAAGGGACAGCCTTTTTTTCATCACCCCGCGGGGATCCGCCACGGTTTTATCCCGAAAATCCCCGTCCTGCCCCCATCTGCATCTCCCTGATTCCGGCTTTCTATTGAATCTGTATCACCTCTGCAGTCTCTACTGCGTTCCTCACCAGTTCCTCCATCTTTTCCCTCAGATTCCATTCCGATTTTTCAATCCGCCCCAGATCAGGCCTTGTCACAGGATGCTTCGCTACAAAGATTGTACAGCAGTCCTCAAAGGGCTGGATCGAGGTCTCGTAGGTATTGATCTTCTGTGAAATCTCCACGATCTCCCGCTTGTCAAACCCGATCAGCGGGCGGTACACCGGAAGGGTACACACCGCATTGGTAGCCGCTAAGCTCTGCATGGTCTGGCTCGCGACCTGCCCGATGCTCTCCCCGGTGATCAGCCCTAAACAGCCGTCTTTTTTTGCAAACTGCTCTGCGATCATCATCATATATCGGCGCATAATAATGGTCAGCTCTTCATGGGGGCACTTCTCATAAATGTAAAGCTGGATATCCGTAAAATTCACCACGTACAGCCTGATGGGGCCTGCATAAGACGCCACCTGCCTCGCTAAGTCCACCACCTTCTCTTTCGCCCGCTCACTGGTATAGGGAGGCGCGTGGAAATAAGTTGCCATAAGCTCCACCCCTCGTTTGGCGATCATATAACCGGCAACCGGACTGTCAATCCCGCCGGAAAGCAGAAGCATGGCGCTCCCGTTGGTGCCCACCGGCATGCCGCCGGGGCCGGGGATGATCTCGGAATATATATAAATTTCTTCCCGGACTTCCACATTCAAAAGGATTTCCGGTGTATGCACATCCACCTTCATCTCCGGGAATGCCTCTAAAACCGCTTCCCCCAACGCACAGTTAATCTCCATGGAATTTAAGGGATAGCGCTTGTTGCTCCTGCGCGCTTCTACCTTAAATGTCTGGTTCTTTTGGGGATACCGCGCTTCCACATATGCCACGATATCCTGTTTCAGCTGTTCAAATCCTGTATTTTCAAGGCGCACCACCGGACAGATTCCCACAATGCCGAATACGCGGCTCAATCCTTCCACGGTATCTTCGTAATCATAATCCCCCTCGCAGTCCACATAGATTCTCCCATGTGTCTTACGGACCGTGAAATTTCCGTCCACATCTCTCAGGGCATACCGGATCCGGCGCACAAGCGCATCCTCAAACATATATCGGTTTTTTCCTTTGATTCCGATCTCTCCGTACTTAATTAAAAATGAATGAAACTTCATATCGTTCTCCTTACTGCCGTCCCTCCTGGAACGGACATTTCCCTGCAGATTACAGCGAACGGCTCAACGAGCCGCTCCCCTTGTGTATACCGCAGGCTGTTTAGTGTCTTGTATATCTGCGCAGCATTGGCACGCAATGATATAATGTTTCCAATGTGTAGTCAATTTCCTCTTTTGTGGTAAACTCCGACATACTGAAACGAAGCGTCGCATCCAAATACTCTCTGGCGGCCCCGATTCCTTTGAGCACGCCGCTCACTGCCGGATGGTTGGAAGCGCAGGCCGATCCTGAAGACACAGAAATCCCCTGCTCCTCCAGCGCATGGAGCAGGACTTCGCTGCGGATTCCCGCAAACCCCACGCTGATAATATGGGGCGCGCTGTTCTCATCCGTCAGACCGTGGATCCTGGTATTTTCAATCTGTGTAACGCCTGCCAAAAACTGCTCTTTCAGTTCCCGCATCAGGGCCACCTTCATCTCCAGATCCTGATAGATCATTCGGGAGGCCAGGCCAAGCCCTGCGATCCCCGGCACATTCTCCGTGCCGGAACGGATATTTTTCTGCTGCTCCCCGCCGTACACAATGGGACGGATCTTCACCCTGTCGCTGATATAGAGGAAGCCCACGCCCTTGGGTCCGTGGATTTTATGCCCGCTCGCAGAAAGCAGATCCACCCCAAGGCGTTTCGGATAGATCCGGTATTTTCCAAATCCCTGCACTGCATCGGAGTGGAACAGGATCCGTGAGCTGTAGCTTTTTACAATCTGCGCCGCCCGCTCAATGGGCTGCACAGAACCCACTTCATTATTCACATACATAAGGGAGACAAGGATGGTCTCCTTACAGAGCGCCTCCTTCAATGCATCCAGCTTCACCTGCCCGTTTAAATCAACCGGAAGATAGGTTACCCGAAATCCTTCCTCCTCTTCCAGATGCCGCATGGTATTGAGGATCGCCGGATGTTCAATAGCCGAAGTGATCAGATGGTTGCCCATCCTGCGCATAGCCCTGGCCGTACCGATCAATGCCAGATTGTCGCTTTCTGTTCCCCCGGATGTAAATACAATTTCCTTTGCATTCACCTTCAGTATTCTCGCAAGAGCCTCTTTTGCCTCTTTCACATAATGCTCCGCCTCCACGCCTTTACGGTGCATGGAGGAAGGGTTCCCATAATCCCTGCACATCACTTTATAAACCAGTTCGCCGACCTCCGGGTAGCACCGGGTAGTCGCCGAATTATCCAAATATACTTCCATGACGTCTTTCCTTTTTTATTTCTTACTATATAAATTATGTGGGGGTCATTCTAAGTGATACAGCAAGATTGACAAAATCACAAGTCCCGCCGTTTCAGTGCGTAAAATCCGTTTTCCCAACGTAATCGGGACGGCGCCCTTTGACACCGCCTGCTCCACCTCCGACTCCTCAAAACCGCCCTCCGGCCCGATGAAAATGCCCACGGACTGCCCGGGCAGAATCTGTTCCACTGCCTGCCTGGTATCCTCCATCCTTTCTGCTCTTTCATAGGGAATTAACAGCACATCCAGCTCCCCGGCGCTTAAAAGAGCCTGGCCAAACGACCGCACTCCATGGACTTGCGGAATCCTGCTGCGGCCGCATTGCTTTGCGGAGGCCCTGGCGATCTCGTTCCAGCGCGCCGTCTTTTTTTCCGCCTTTTTTGCATCCAGCCTGACCACAGTCCTGCAGGTGGACACCGGAAAAATATCGCTTGCCCCCAGCTCCGTAGCCTTCTGGATCACCAGTTCCATCTTGTCCCCCTTGGGGATTCCCTGGAACAGGCAGATCCTTGACGGCAGCTCCCGTCCTTCTTTAAAGAGATCCAGAATCCGAAACTGCATCGGTTCTGTCGATTCCAGAATGCTTAAATACTGCATGAGCGTCCCGTCGCTGAACACAGCCTGTTCTCCCTGCTTCATGCGAAGCACATTTTTAATGTGGTTTACATCCGCGCCGTCCACACGGATGACGCCGTCCTTTATCTGCGAGGGTTCTATAAAAAAATGATGCATCTCTTATCTCCTGCTGACTGTACAGCTTCCTTTCCCTGTCTGAAGCCTTTTTTCCAAAAATACCGTATGTTTCCCCTTTTACTTTCTCGCGGTGACAGACACCCATTCTCCCTGATATGTGACTTCCAGTATTTCCAGCCCCGCCTGCTTCACTGCCTCTGCCACAATCTGCTCCTTATCGTCAATGATGCCGCTGGTGATATAGATCCCGCCTTTTTTCATCTGCCCTGTGATGACAGGAGTCAGCTCCACAAGCACATCCGCCAGAATATTTGCCACAACGATATCATACTTTTCATACCCTGCACGTTCCTGCACCTTGCGGTCATTGATTATATTTCCGATCATCACCTCATACCGGCTCTCTGGAATTGCGTTCACCGCCATATTTTCACGGGTCGCGTCAATGGCGCAGGGATCCAGGTCTGTCCCCACAGAATGTCCGGCTCCGAACTTCAATGCCAGCATCCCCAAAATTCCGCTCCCGCATCCCACATCGAGAACCTGAGCCTCTTTTGTTACATACTTCCGAAGCTGCCTGATGCACAGCTGGGTCGTCTCATGCATCCCGGTTCCAAAGGCCGTACCCGGGTCAATATGGATGATCATTTTGTCACTGTCCTCTGGTTTCACTTCCTCCCATGATGGGATGATTAGAATATCATCTACATAGAACTGATGAAAATACTGCTTCCAGTTATTGATCCAGTCCAGATCTTCGGTCTGGGACTCCTCGAAAGTACATTCTCCCAGATCCACATACGCAGACATCTCAGACAGTTCTTCACGCGCTTTCGACAGTATCTTTGCGGCATCCTCCTCTTCCCCGAGATAGAAACTGATATATGCCACCCCGTCGTCCACATCCGTCTCAGGAAGAATATCCACAAACATTCTCTCCTTATCCAAAGGGGTCAGAGGAATCCTGTCCTCTATTTCCACCCCCTGGACGCCTAAATCCATCAGCATGCTGCTCACAATATCTTCTGCTTCCGCCGTGGTTTTCAGGCGAAATTTATTCCATCTCATAATGCCCTCCTTTTTGAAACGGGTATGTTCTTCGAAAATCTCTGGTCTTTTATACCAAAATAGTATATTCCACGAATCACAGGTTCGTCAACTGTTTTATTCTTTTTCAGCGCTGCATCCCATCCGCCGCTTTGCATAATTTTAGTAATATGAATCTATTTTTCCAAATGTACACAAATATTCTGTTTTTTCCGTTGCAATCAGCGTCAATCTATATTACACTAAATTTGTTACCTGTGATATTCCGTGCAGCATCAAAGCCTGTTGGCCAGGATCTGTCACAGATCCCTACGCCGATTCACGAATAGCACTCCACCCGCAGTACTTTTCAAGAGAGGAGTAAACATATGGAACACAAAGAATTTATTGAACAGGTAGGGAAACTCATTTCAGACAATCCTGCAAAATTTATCAAGCTCAGATCTATCTTTGATGAGATTATCGGAGACCGTACGCTGGACAGCTCCAAGGCCTTAAGCGACCGTGAGTTTGACAGGCTGCGCGACAGATTCCGGGATATCGATGTCCCTTTCAGCTGGTGTACTGATAAACAGGCCGTTTATCAGTTATACAAGGCTGTCAGCTATCACCGCACGCAGGCCAGAAAACGCGACGACTATACAGCCAGGAAGAATGCAAAGTCTGCGAAAAAAGGCCTGTTCGGCCTGTTTGGCGGAAAAAAATAAACGCTGTCGCTGTAAAACAGGCAGGAGCCAGTGACGGCTCCTGCCTGTTTTACGCACGCTTATCCCTTACAAAGAAAAACCAAAATAACGTACCGCATTATTATAAGAAATTCCTTTCACAATCTTCTCCAGAGTCTTATAGTCCTCCGGATATTCCCCGTTTTCTACCCAGCCGCCGATCAGAGCGCACATGATCCTGCGGAAATATTCGTGTCTGGTATAGGAAAGGAAACTTCTGGAATCCGTCAGCATACCGATGAAGTTGCCCAACAGCCCCAGACTTGCCAGAGATGTCATCTGCTCCTGCATCCCGGCCTTATGGTCATTGAACCACCAGGCGCTGCCCTGCTGGATTTTTCCCACGGCGCCGCAGCCCTGAAAGCATCCGATGATCGTCCCAATGGCTGCGTTATCCACCGGATTCAGGGAATACAGGATGGTCTTTGGCAGTTCATCCGTCTTTGCCAGGGCATTGAGGTAATCCGCCATTTCGGAAGACGGCGCATAATTGTTGATACAGTCAATTCCGGCGTCCGGCCCCAGAGCATTAAAAATCTTTCCGTTATTATCGCGCCTGACGCCATAATGGAGCTGCATTACCCAGTTTTTCCTGTAATATTCCTTACCAAGGGCAACCATAAACGCGGTTTTAAAGAGCTTTTCCTCATCCTTTGTGACCGCTTTGCCGGACAATCTCTTCGCAAACACGGCTTCCACTTCCTCCTCGGATGCAGGCGCATACATCACATATTCCAGTCCATGGTCAGACACGCTGCAGCCGCAGGATGCGAAGAAATCCATCCTCTTTTTCAAAGCCTCGGTCAAAGCGGCAAAGCTATGAATCTTCACGCCCGACGCTTCACTTAGTTTATCCAGATATTCCAGATAATCCGGTTTCTCCAGATTCATAGCCCTGTCGGGCCGCCATGCAGGCAATACCTGTACAGAAAAGCTTTCATCCTCCGCAATCTTCTTATGCCATTCCAAAGAATCCACCGGATCGTCCGTGGTGCAGATTAATGTTACATTGGACGTCTCGATCATCCTGCGGGCGCTGAAACCTCCCTGCAGCTTTTCATTGCAGAGGTTCCATACTTCTTCTGCGCTCTCCCCGCTTAAATATCCTTCATAGCCAAAGAACCGTTTCAATTCCAGATGGCTCCAGTGATAAAGCGGGTTTCCGATCGCCATCTCCAAAGTCTCCGCCCACTTCTGGAATTTTTCCCTGTCCGTGGCGTCGCCGGTGATGTATGTTTCCTCCACGCCGTTAGAGCGCATCTGACGCCATTTATAATGATCCCCGCCCAGCCATACCTGGGTGATATTATCAAACTTCCTGTCCTCATAGATCTCCCGCGGGTCGATATGGCAATGATAGTCCAGCACAGGCATTACTTCTGCATATTCATGATAAAGTTTGCGCGCCGTTTCCGTTGTCAGTAAAAAATCCTCGTCTAAAAATTTTCTCATTTCCCATTGTCCTCTACACATACTTTTTCAATGTCGCACGCACTGCCCCCGGCTCCTGAATCATCTCGCCGAGATAAGACGCCACTGTTTCTGCCATGCCTGCGTCATACAGATTGACCCCAAAAATCTTTGTATTCTCCAAAACCGGCCTGAGCACCTCTGGATCCACCGTGCCTCCGAGCTTTAAGCCCGCCACATACGGGCATACCGTGTCCAGAAGCGGATCGGGGCTTAATTCAAACTTCCCGCCCGCGTCATTGATCCCCATCAGATAGCGCAGCCATCCGGCGAACACCAATGGAATTAATTTCAAATCTTTTACATCCAATTCCGATGATGCCTGATACGCTTTGATCGTCTCTCCGAACCGGATGGCCAGCTTCTGTGAAGTATCCGTGGCGATCCGCTGAGGGGTGTCCGGCATAAACGGATTGGGGATACGCACTTTAAGCACCGTATCAATAAAATCCTTCGGATCCAGAATTCCCGGATTGATCACCACCGGAAGCCCTTCTTTATAGCCCACGGTCTCCACCAGTTTCACCAGTTCCGCATCCTTCATCTCCTCAGAAATCTTCTCGTACCCCAGAATACAGCCAAATACAGCCAGGCAGGTATGCAGCGGATTGAGGCAGGTACATACCTTCATTTTTTCCACCTTGTCCACGGTCTCACGCTCGGTAAACATCAGGCCGCCTTTTTCCAGCGGAGGCCTGCCGTTGGGGAATGCATCCTCAATGACCAGATATTCACATTCCTCCGCATTCACAAAGGGCGCCACATAGGTGTGCCTGGAGGTGATCACAGGCTCTAATTCCTCCACTTTGTCCTTTTTCAGGATCTCCTCCACAGAAGCGTCCGGCCTTGGCGTGATCTTATCGATCATGCTCCATGGGAAAGAAACCTTTTTCTTATCATTCACATACGCTTGAAATCCTGCATCCACCAGCCCGTTTTCTGTCCATTTCTCTGCAAATGCCTGAATTGCCGCATACAGCTTATCCCCGTTGTGGGAACAGTTGTCCATGCTGACCATGGCAACAGGCTTCTCCCCTGCCTGAAAACGGGTATAGAGAAGAGACGCTACCTTTCCGATATAGCTCTTCGGTTTCTCTGGTCCTGCCGCAAAATCCGACATCACATCCGGAATGGCCTCCCCTTTTCCGGTTACAAGGCTGTATCCCTTCTCTGTGATGGTGAAGCTGGCCATCTGCAGGGAATCCTTCTCAAAAATCTCTTTGAGACGGCCAAATTCCGCCTCATTCTCTGAATCCAGAATATGAGACTCCACCACGCTTCCGACCACCGTCTTCTCGATGCTGCCGTCCGCTTTCAGCGTTACGGCGATCCCATAGTCGTCATGGGGGCGGTTCATTTTCTCAATGATCTCATAGTCGAACCCTTCCGCAACCACCAGGCCTCTATCCAGTACGCCTTCATTCAGAAGATTCTGTACCACGTTTGCCTGAAAGGCACGAAATATATTTCCGGCTCCAAAATGAATCCAAAACGGATTTTCTGCGGTAGCTGCCTTTACCTTGTCCCTGTCAAATTTCGGAAGCACAAATCCGGCCGCTTCCCAGGCATCCCTGTCTTTCAGGCCCTGTTCATTTAATTTCATAAATCTGATCCTTTCCTGATTCTGTTTTTAAATACGCCGGCCGACATCCGTGCCCACGCCATACATAAGACCGCACGAGCCGGGCCGGCCGCATTTCTTTTTGTTCCTCTTATTTGCCGTCCAATTTGTCCAGCATATCCCAGATGCCCCACATATACATGATCCCCAGGGCGCGGTCATACAATCCATAGCCGGGGCGTACATTGCCCGGACCCTCGTCCCACAGATGCCTTCCATGGTCCGGACGGATATACCCGGTATAACCGCAGTCATGGTATGCCTTGATGATATCTAAGATTCCGGTCTCGCCGTCGCAGTCCCTGTGGCTGGCTTCGGAAAAGTCGCCGTTGGGGAAATGCCTGATATTGCGGATATGGGCGAAAGCAATACGGTCACAGTGCCTGCGCACGATCTCCGCCACATTGTTCTTCGGGTTCGCGTTCAGGCTCCCGGAGCAAAGCGTCAGGCAGTTATACGGATCGTCCACCAGTGAGAGGAAATAATCCACGGAATTTGCATCCACCAAAAGCCTTGGCAGCCCGAAGATATCCCACGGCGGATCATCCATATGGATCGCCATCTTTATGTCACATTCATGGCACACCGGCATCAGCGCCTCCAGAAAATACTTCAAGTTCTCCCAGAGCTTTTCCTTGGTCACCGGCTTGTATGCCTCAAACAGTTCATCCAGCTTCGCCATACGCTCCGGCTCCCAGCCCGGGAACGTCAGGCCGTGCAGGTTATTCAGAATATAATCCGCCATCTCTTTCGGGTCGTCGTGGATCTTGCCTGTCTCATAGAACAGGGCGGTGGAACCGTCCCCCACCGGATGGAACAAATCTGTACGCGTCCAGTCAAACACCGGCATAAAGTTATAGCAGATCACCTTCACACCGAACTTTGACAGGTTGCGTATGGTCTGAATATAATTCTCTATATATCCGTCTCTGGTGGGCAGTCCGATCTTGATGTCGTCGTGGACATTCACAGACTCTACTACATCCATATTAAAACCATAAGGCTCTAATTGCTTCTGTACTTCCGCAATCTCCTCCACTTCCCAGATTTCGCCGGGCATCTTGTCATGGAGCGCCCAGACGATACTTGTCACCCCCGGGATCTGCTTGATATCCGACAATTTAATCTTATCATTGCCCTCGCCATACCAGCGAAAGCCCATCTGCATCTGCATAAAAACCTCCTGTCTTCTTCCGGATCATTGCCGCCGCGCCTTCTTCCCTCTTGATACGACGGCTGTCTGATTCCCTTTTTTGTCTCCTACAGCCGTGTATCCCACACGCCGCAATAAGAATCTACCGGGTCTTGCCCTTCAAATGCTTCTTCTCCCTTCATCAGTTTCTCTACCAGCGCGTCCATGGTTGAATCCAGCACGTCATAGGTATTGATATAGGTACGCGCCTGGGGGATATCCGCCAAAACAAACGGCTGCCTGGTGCCTACCACGATGACCGGCAATTCAAACACATACCACGGAATCTCCCCGCCGCCCTTCGTCATGCCGAAAGCAGGCCTTGCCACCGGCTGGAATCCTCCGGCGATATCCACCAGTGTAATAATCAGATCCTGATTCTCCACAAAGTCTTTGATGGCGCTCTTTCCTGCAAAATACAGGTTGATATCCGGCTTACCGCCTTCTTCCATCTGCTTCATGATCTTCTGGATCGGGCTTTCATAGATGAACGCGTCGAATCCTTTCGCTTCCAGCTTCTCTTTGAGCGTCTCCGCAGGCGATACCTTGTTCTTGCCAAACAGGGAACCCAGTCCGGGCGCTTCCAGCCCCTTTACATACACGATCATGATCCGTTTATAACGTTCCGGGGTAAGCGGCAATACTTCTTTATCCTTATACTTCACAAGCGTAATTGCTTTCTCGGAGATCTCTTTTTGCATTGACTTGTGCTCTTCACAGCCCACTATACTATGAACCTCTGCGTGAGGCGGTACAAGCTCCGTCTTCGCTTTTTTATGGAGCCCCATATGTGCCTTTAAAGCCAGAATTCGATGAAGGGCGTCGTTTAATCGTTCTTCCGTGATCCTGCCGTCCAAATATCCCTGCTTCATGGCCTCAAAATCCTCATCCATGTCATTGAAGAACAGGAACATGTCCACCCCTGCCGCGATGGCAGCGGGCATCAGATCACGGCGCTTCATCCGGCAGGTCAGCCCTACCATATGGGAAGCGTCTGTCAGCACCATGCCGTTGAACCCCAGCTTTTTCCGAAGGAGCCCGTTAATCAATTCCGGTGACAACGTTGCCGGCATAATATCATCATCCTGAATATCCGGGTTGAAATACCGTGTATAGGCCGGCTGCATGATATGCCCTGCCATGATCGCTTCCAGCCCGTTGTCGATGAGGTTCTGATATACCTTCCCAAAAGTCTTGTCCCACTCCTCGCAGCTGAAATCATTCACACTGTTTGCCACATGCTGATCACGGAAATCCAGACCGTCCCCTGGGAAATGCTTTGCGGCACAGCAAAATCCAGGATTCGCGTGTGCTCCGTCCAGATATGCCTTCGTCATCTCCATGACCCGTTCCACGTCATTCCCATAGGTTCTAAGCCCGATCACCGGGTTCTCCCAGTTGTACAGGATATCACTGACGGGCGCAAAAGAGAGGTTGCAGCCAATGGCCGCTGCTTCTTTATTGGACATATAGCCCAGATTGTATGCATACTGCACATTGCGGGTTGCGCCGATCTTCGTCTGGCTGCCGATGGTGGTGCCGTCCACACAGGCGCCGTCGCCGCCGTTTTCCGTATTGCAGGCAATGATCAGCGGTATCTTACTGTTCTCCTGCAAAATGCGGTTCTGTTCATGTACTTCGTCCGCAGAAGCCGGATTATAACGGATTCCTCCAATATGGTACTTGTCCACCGTCATTTTCAGGTAATCTTCCTCCCGGCTGGAACCCATATTGAAGAACAACTGTCCAATTTTTTCATCCAGCGTCATCCCCTGAATCGTATCTTCCACCCATTTACAATCCTCATCCGACAGATAAAAGGGATTTGCTTTCATATCTACCATAATAAGCCTCTCCTTTCTTTTTTACAATGTATATTTCATCACTTCAGATTATTGAGAAACTTCTCGGTTTTCTTCTTCTGGTAATCCCCTCCATAGGTTTCCTCCAGAAGCTTTCCAACTGCCGTCTCCCGAAATTCCCGCCAGGATTCCTTTTCATGCCGCACCAGAATGGGATAATAGAATACCCCGTTTTGCTCCGCCGCGTCCAGATCCCCCGGCGCATCGCCGCACATCAGCACATGGTTTTTCTCATATCCTGCTTTTAAAAGCTCTCCGATACAAAAGGCCTTGCTCCCGGCGTCCTGGGCCAGTACAATGTCCGTATATCCCAAAAGGCCAAACCGCTCCCATTCTTCCAGCACCGCGTCCAGATTCGCACTGGATACGATTGCAATATCCGCCTTTTCGTGGGCGGATTCAAGCGCTTCCTTCACGCCTTCAAAGGGAACCTTCTCTTCCTCAGGGATCCGGTTGATCGACGCATTCACCGCCTTGCTCCAGGCAAGCGCTTTTTTCAGGCTGATGCTGTCCTGGTTTTCAATCGCACGCTGCAGCGCGGCGTTGGACAACTCCGGGCTCTCCCGCGCCCACCGCGCCAGCGTATCCAGATCTTCAATCGGGGTATACTTTCCGTGGATCTCCTGCAGCGCCAGGGAAAGCCCCTTATAGCGGTTGATTCCCCGGGTCATGGTATACAGGTTGATCTCATTCCACCGTTCCAGAATTTCTTCCCTCCATTGTCCCAGCCCCCACTCGTCCACCATACAGGGGCCAAAACAACGGATATGCTTGATATCCATTGTATCCATGGCGCATCCGTCGCTGTCCACGCACACAAGAAATTCTTTTTTCTTTTTATACTCTGATAATCTACTCAAATTTATACTCCTTTTGCAGCGCACTGTTTTTTATATTTCTCCACGCCGCCTTGCCAGTTCCGCAACATTGGATTCCACCCTTTTTTTATCCAGAGGATAGATGAACAAAAGCGCCAGTGCAACCGCAGCCAGACCTACTGCCGGAATGATACAGGACAGGTTAAAGATACCGGATGTAACCGCCGGGTCGAACGCGGTTTCCGTAGTATACCCGATCATGGAAAGGAGCCCGCCGATCATGCCGGATGAAAACGCCTGCCCGAGTTTGCGCGCAAAGGAATATACGGAATAGATCGTACCGTCTTCCCGGACGCCGTTCTTCACTTCAGCATCGTCAATTACGTCTGTGATCATAGCCCAGATCACCGTGTTGAAAAATCCCAGCCCAACATAAGCCAGCGTATAAAAGGCCACATACATATAGGGATTCTGCGGCTTCACGATCAGGCATATCAGGTAAACAGCCGCCCCAAACGCACAGGAGGCGATGGAAAGTTCTTTTTTACCGAATTTCGCGGCAAGCTTTGAAGCAAAAGGCGCGCAGATTACCAGAATCGCCACGCTTCCTGCCATAGCCGACGCCGACTGGGCGCCCGCGGAACCATAATAATTGGGGAATACATACCCGGCCATTCCCTGCATGCCAAGCATGCCAAGCAGAAGAAGGATGGCTGCCGCGATGATGCCAAGCAGCGCACGGTTGGTCACGAGGCTGCCTAACAGTTTGCCCACTTCCAGTTTCTGGTTATTTGCTTCTACCGGGACACGCTCGCGAACCAGATTGAAGCACAGAAGGTAACAAATAATCGCACAAACGCTGAATACGCCTGCGATAATGGTCATACGCGATCCGGAAAGAACGGTATTGCCGTCCACCACCTCATAAGCAACCAACGGAGTGCCTACGCCGATCGCAAGCCCGGCCAGGGTCGCGCCGATGGTTCTCCATGTAGACAATTCCGCGCGGTCCTTCGGATCTGCCGATACCGCGGAAGCCATGGAGCCGTAAGGAATATTGATGGATGTATAGAAAATGGAACCCCACAGGATATATGTGATGACCATCCAGAAAATCTTGAATCCCATGGACATATTTGCAAATCCCGACTGATAGATCAAAAACGAAGCAATCGCAACCGGGCCGCACATCCTCTTGATCCAGGGTCTGAATTTTCCGTCTTTGGTGGGCTTGGAACGGTCTACGATCTGCCCCATTGTAACATCCGTGATTGCATCCACGAAACGTGCCGCCATCATCAGCAATCCGACCACGGCCGCCGAAACGCCCATAACGTCTGTATAGAATTTTAACATAAATGATGAGGATAAGATAAAGGTAAAATCATTACCGAAATCTCCGAACATATATCCCAGTTTATCTTTCATCCCGAATGCCGGAACAGAATTATTTTGATTTGCCATATTATTTTCTCCTATTTTTTAATCCATTTACGGAACACCTCTTTGTAACAGGGACAATCCGGCACACCGGATGTCCCTGTTCCTGTAACGCCTGTCATACTTTGTCTATCCTGATAAGCTTCCCGTTCAGGCTTTCTATAAAGCCTTCCGGCAGCATAGAACCTGCCATCTCTCCAATCCTTTCAAGATTCATGGATTTCATCATATCCCACATGCCTTCTCCCGGAACGACCTTCATATTCATGGCAAGCCTGACTGCCTCTGTGACAATCTCCATTGCCTCCGGGCATTTCGAAATTTCTTCGATGGTATCCTTGATGGTGTATTTGCCCTCAGGGAATTCCATAGGCGCTTTCAGGTCAAGATCTCCCGCCAGCTTAAACCAGTTGGCAACGCCTTCAGCTCTTTCATTGACCTCCGGCAGCACATAGATGGAAGGTTCTTTTTCCACCTTCTCCAGCGTCATGCTGTCCCTGAGGTTTCCTGCCTGCGCCACCACCGTATTGAATCCCTCCGCCAATGACACCTCAAATACAAAGACCTTGTCGGCAGTTTTCTCTTCCACCGGTTTTCCGTTCAGATACAACGCCACCGACGGCTGGTTGGAGTATACGCGGATTTCTGTCGTGTCACCCGAGCGCTGCGCATACCGCCTGCCGCACAGATGCACCATAGGTTTTTTGCTCCAATATGCCTGATAGATAAAATAACTGTCCTTCTTCGTCTTCCGATCCATGGTCATGAGGCCCTTGTTGTTCCTTCCGGCCACGCCGCCCTCATCCCGGGCCGCACATCCGAAATCAAACATATTCCACACATGGCTGGACCACATCCAGGGACGCTCGTCCAATACCTTCGCCATATGTTCATGGTACAGCGCCTGATATTCCTCGCTGTAATCCTTGCAGGCCGGGTTTGGCCCATGATAGGTAACGACGCCTTCACAGCCATACTCGGAAAGGCCCAGACAGATGTCCGGATAGGTTTTATGGAAATGATCCAGCCATGGGCCGTTGTCTTCCATCCTTCCGCCGTACCATCCAAAGTAATGGTTGTAGCTTTCTATATCCGTAATGTTATGCATCGGGCTGTCTACCGGAGTCATGGTTACATGTGCGATCGTGGTCAGCCGGGTAGGATCCATCTCCTTACAGAGGGCATTCAGTTCTTTATGGTTCTCCACAAGCTTGTCCGATATCCCTCCGATCAGGATCTCATTGGAAATCCCCCAGAAACAGATGGACGGGTGGTTATAATTCTGGATAATCAATTCTTTCATCTGGCTGATACAGTTCAGGTGCGCATCCGGATCATGGTTCATCTCGCTGATAAAAGGAATCTCAGCCCAGACTACAAATCCCAGCTCATCACACGCATCATAGAAGTCCTGGGAATGCTGATAGTGGGCAAGACGGATGGTGTTTGCCCCCAGTTCCTTAATAAGCCTCGCATCTTCAAAATGGTCTTCCCTTGTCAGGGCATTGCCTTTATACAACTGATCCTGATGGCGGCTCACACCGCGTAAGGGAGTCTCGACCCCGTTGATGATGAATCCCCTGTCCGGATCGCAGGAAAAACTCCTCACGCCAACCCTTGCAGACACCTCGTCGTATGCCTCATTGCGCCGCTGTAAGGTAGCGGTCACTGTATACAGGTACGGGCTGTCGATCTCCCACCGGTGCGCATCCGGGACATAAACCTCCACTTTCGTTTCGTCCGCCGGACGGACTGCACAGGCAGCTTCCCTTCCCTCTGCATCTTGAACGGAATACATCACCGTAAAATTCTCGTCTCCGTTTACAACCCACGATTCTATCTCAAAAACAGCTCCGCCGTCCTCACACGGCCTGGGCGTCACCTGCAGCCCCGGTCCTCCAAAATATTCCAGCTCAAAATGTACGTCCGGCACGCTGATTAAATTCACGCCTCTGTATAACCCGCCGTAAAATGTAAAGTCCGCAAACTGTGGATATACGCTGCTTTTATTCTCGTTACTGCATGCAACCACCAGAAGGTTGTCCCCTTCCTCTTTGCACAGCTCTGTAATGTCCGCCCGGAAAATAGAATAGCCGCCCTCATGGTAAATGACTTCGCTGCCGTTCACATACACGGTGGCCTGCTGGCCTGCCGCCAGAATCTCCACATACACCTTTCCTCCGGATAAAGGCTGCTTTGGCGTCTTAAAGCTTTTGGCGTACCAGTACTTTCCACGGTCATAGCTTCCGTTTCCATCATGGCCGTCTACCGCGTTCCATGTGTGGGGAAGATTGATCTGAAGCCATTCTAAGGGCAGCTCTTTTGGCAGTCCTGCATCTTTCTGCACAAATCTCCAGTCCTGGTTCAGATTAATAATGTTTCTCATGCCACTCCTCCTTTTCAATAACTGTTTGTAAAAATTAACGTTCCCAAGTACGCGATGGATATTCATTCCAATACTATTATATGTATTTTTAATAAGTATTTTCCGTTTTTCGCGCACTTTTTTGTGACATTTTTATTATAATTTTTTAAAACAGTGATAAATAGAGAGGATTTTTTGTATTTTTTGTATCTTTTTTGGATTATCTTGAATTATTTTTTAATTTGTGCAATAAATATACGGTATAAAAGTGTGGATTTTTGTCGGATTTTGACAATTCCAAAAGAATACAGGAACTAAAGATATACATTTTTCACAACAGGGAAAATGCGGTTTTCTTAAGGAGAGTTTGATTTGAAGAGTGATATCATTCCATTTGTGCAGAATATCCTACAGGACAATTACATCCCCATACACCACATCACTGCCGCCAGCATGGATACCGGGCAGTTTGACATGGGGCTTCGGAGCAGTATCCTTGGCATCCCCGCTTCCTCCTTACAGCTCCCTAAATGGCTTTCGTCCATAGAACCCGGGGTAATCTATTTCCTGAAAGATATCTTTCTATGCAATTATATTCTGCTCTATGCGCCAAAGGAAGAGGAATGGATACTCTGCGGCCCTATCCTGTTCGACCCGTTAGATGAAAAGCATTTCCAGTCTCTGATCAGGAACCTGGAACTTCCGGAAGAATTTCATGCAAACCTGAGATTCTATTATGAACGCCTGCCGTTCTTTCCTTCCCGCGATCTGCTGAAAAGCATTTTTGTGCAGCTGGGGAATTCCATCTATGGCCGTGACAACTTTCGGATAGAGTACATCGATAGCAATACCCTGGATCTGTGGCATTCCAATTACAAGAACTATCTGCGTATACCTGACGAACCCTTCCAGAACATCCGCATCATTGAGGCCCGCTATGAGGCGGAAAATGCGCTCATGGACGCCGTCAGCAGCTGCAACGAGCCCCTTGCCCTGGAATACGCCGCAAAGTTCCGCACCTTTGTGCTGCCCCAGCGTCTTCCGGACCGGGTACGGGATCTCAAGGATTATACCATTACACTGAATACGCTGCTGCGGAAATCCGCAGAGCAGGCGGGAGTACACCCCATCCATATTGACGCCTACTCCAACGGCATGATCCCCGAGATCGAGGCAGTGGCCAGCAGCGATGAAATTTTTTATTTCCATAAAAAAATGGTGCATGGATACTGCGCCCTGATCCGCAGATACAATCTGCAGCATTATTCCGGGATGATACGAAAAGCCCTGACCTATATCAACACGGACCTGTGTGCAGACCTGAGGCTCAATGTACTTGCGGAGCAGCTCAACGTAAATGCCAGTTACCTTTCTACCTTGTTTAAAAAGGAAGTAGGCATGACACTGACCGATTATGTGAATAAAAGCCGTGTGGAGCACTCCCAGAAGCTGCTGCTGTGTACGGATCTCCCCATCAAATCCATTGCACAGCAGTGCGGCATTCCGGATATCTATTATTTTACACGGCTGTTCAAACGTATCACCGGCACCACCCCGAAAGTGTACCGGGATGAGGCAATCCATGAGACACGCTCCGCCCTGCGCCGGATAAAACTGGGCGAGACACAGAATTAAACTGGAGCGCGAAAAACAGCGCCAATCCCAATACGGAAGTATATATTCCCGCCGCAAACCCGGGCGCATGGTAGCGGATCTCTATCCTGTGCCTGCCCGCCCCGGCGGGAAATCCAAGAAACGCCATGTTCACTTTTTCATAGTCCGTCTCTTTTCCGTCGATTCGGACTACATAATGAGAGTCATAAGGGATGGACGTGATCAAATATCCTTTCTTTTTAACATCTACAGACCCGGCGATTACATTCCCCCTGGTCTTTTCTTTATCCGGCTGGAATTCTGACTGGTATAACCCTCTGCTTTCCTGCCCCTGTACAGTTTCCCACGCTCCCTGAAAACACTGAATCCCTGTGATTTCATATTCCCCTTTTCCCAATGCCAGTTCCACAGTCTCCTGCCCCTGTCCCAGAAGGACGGCATAGGAAAATGTGGTATTCCCGTTATAATAAACGTGCTTTTTGGATGTCAGCTTATTGCGCTGCCCTTCCAGCGTGATTGCCATATCCTGATTGGGACGGCAGTTCTTTACCTGAAACCGCAGGAACAGGATCCTTTCTTTTGGTTCCCTTCCGGAAAGCCCGGGGATTTCTATATGCACGGTCTCTTTTTTGTCTGCATGCACCTTATACCCATCTCCTTTTCCTTCAATCGCTACAGCCTCCTTCTCCGTCTTCGGAAGTACAAAATCCACCGGTTCTATGCCCCTGGAGAGTTCTTCTGATACCCGGCCCGCCTTGTCCGATCCCGCCACTGCGGCATACGAAAATACAAGTTGATTATACGGAAATTCTAATTTCTCATACGCTTCCTTTGAAATCACGCGGTCCGTGGCATAGATGACCGAAGCCGCCCCCGGATTTTCACAAATCTTCCATCCGTCCACAGAGCCCACCTCCTGCAATCCTGGCTGGTCTTGTCCAGATATCAGATATTTGACCCCCATCAGATTTAAAAACAGTGGATTACTCGATACAGGCTGCATCAGGCTGTTGCGGTATGGCTCCTCCACTTGAAATATATGTTTTCGGAAACTGTCATATCCTTCATTGTAACAGGAGGAATATACGGAAGAAATATACTGCCCCATATCCCAGATCCGGTTTAAATTCGCCGCATTTTCCTCGTCGCTTCCTGCCTGCTCCACCCGGTAAAATCCGTTTTCCCCTAAAATTGCCTCCGTCACGGCACGCCCCGCCGCGCTGTCCGTCACCTTCTCATACGCCTCCCGGCTTTCCATCCTGTCCGCCTGCCGATGGAACGCACTTCCGAACAGCACCAGAAACAGGACTGGCGGCGCTAACAGGAGCGCTGCGCTGCGCCGTTTTCTCGACAGCAGGTAAGCCGCCGCCATGACGGCCGCATCCAGCAGGAGAAGTCCTTTGTATGGCATGGTCTCAGAGGAATACGTCCCCATAAGCAGAAGCAGAAATGTAAGTAAATAGGGAAGCAGGCCGTATACAACGGAAATCTTTATTTCTTTCTGCTTTTGGACATAATCCGCGGCCAGATAGCAGACAAGCGGCAGGAACGGGATCCAGGCCTTATCCCGGATATATAAGCCTCCGTTCAGGAGCCAGGAAAAAAACGGAACCGAAAACAGAATCACACATCCCAGGGCAAGGATACGTTCCTTCAGTTTCCGGCAGATGATCCCTGCAGTCAATACGGTGATCATCAGCGTGGTCATCCCAATTCCGTAGGGTGTGTAGACCAGATTTCCTGCCTCTTCTATATGGGGAACGAAAAGGGACGCCAGGCTGAATTTTATATGACCGCTTTCGCTTCCCCTGCCTGACAGCGCGGCGGCAGTGGGAACCAGAAGGATGCCGCCCATCAGCACGGCGCACAGCATGGGCAGGCAGAACCGAAACCCGTCCGCTAGGAACTTCCCCACTGTCGCTTTTCCCTGAATCTGCATATACCTGTAGATCCCGTACAGTACCAACGCCAACATTCCGCCGATGCTGAAATAGAAGCTGGTCAGGATCATCAGGAAGACGCTCACCGTAAACAGAGCGCTTTTCCCCGTTTCAAAATACCGGTCTACCCCCAGGAACGCCATGCACAGAAACGGCATATAGCTGACAAACATAACCTGGCTGTAAGACTGGAAGATCATAGGCCCTGACAGAAGATACATGAGCGCCGCCATAAAACTGATCTCTCTGGAAATCCCCCGTTTCAAAAGCCACCCGAAGAACAACTGCACGGCTGCAGCCAGTCCCGCTATAGAGGCCGCCATAAGATAATCCTCCATCTTCACAGAGGGAAACAGGTAGGAGAACAGAATCACCGGACTGTACAGACCATAATAGGAAAAATGATAGATGTTCTGCCCCCCGCCGATATTTGCCGCATATTCCGGGAAAAGTTCCCCTGTGTGATAGAACTGCTGCCGGAAGTAATCCGGTATAACGCTGTGCTGGCTGATCCAGTCCACCTTTGAGCCGAAAATCCCATATCTTCCGACAAAAAACCAGCAGAAAAACAAAGTCAATATTCCAAGCAGAAGAAAAGGCTGTATTTTTTTATATTGATCATTTATTTTTCTCATACTTCCTCCCGGCTGCTTTCTTTTAATATGAACACCGGACGGTGCTTTGTTTCCAGATAGGTTTTAGATAAATACTGCCCCACGATCCCGGTGCAGAATAGTTGGATTCCGCTGACCAGAAAAATGATGCATACCAGGGAAGGCCAGCCTGATACCGGATCTCCCCACACAAGGGTGCGCACAATGATAAATAAGATCATGAAAAATGAAATCCCGCAAAACACCATTCCGATGACAGAAGCCAGGGAAAGCGGAGCCACGGAGAATCCCGTGATTCCCTCCACCGAATACCAGAACAGCTTGCGTACAGACCATTTTGTCTGCCCCGCGGCCCGCTCTACATTTTCATATTCAATCCACTTTGTCTCAAATCCGACCCACTCAAAAATCCCCTTGGAAAAACGGTTATACTCACTCATTTCCAGAACCGCGTCCACCATCTTGCGGCTCATCAGCCGATAGTCCCTTGCCCCGCTTACCAGACGGACTTTGGAAATATGGTTGATGAAGCCATAAAATTTATCCGACAGGAAAGAACGAAGTTTTGGTTCCCCTGTTCTGGTCGAACGTTTTGCCGCCACACATTCGTACCCCTCCTCTGTAGCCGCCCGGTACATCTCCTTAAGAAGCTCCGGCGGATCCTGCAAGTCCACGTCCATGACCGCCACATAATCCCCCTTCGCGTTTTTTAATCCGGCATAGATGGCGGCCTCCTTTCCAAAATTCCGCGAAAAGGATAAAAAACGGCAGCGCGGGTCCTTTTGGTTCATTTCCTTCATAAGACGCAGGGTCCTGTCCGTAGAGCCATCGTCCACAAACAGCAGTTCAAACTCCACTTCTGCCATCTGCCCCATGACGGCGGACATGTTCCGGTAATATACCGGCAGAGCCTCCTCCTCGTTCAGACAAGGGATTATAATGCTGATTTTCTTCATGTCTTTTCATCTCCTCTTTCCAAGCGCATCCAAATCCTGCCCTTAAACAGGCAAAACAATGTTTCCGGCTTCTTTGCCATGCACATAACTTTATTCCCTAATTCTTAAAAACCCTTCAAATAAAATCTTAAAATTTTTTAAAGAACTACGCCTACGCATATATTGCCCGCTCTTCTTTGAGTATATCCATAAAAAATCTCAAACCAGTCTCAAAACTGTCACAAAGTTGTGATAATCTGATAACTTTCCTTTTGACAGACACTTTTGGCATACACAAAAAAATATGTTGATTTTTACTCTGAAATCTGTTTATCTATATATAGGGGTGTGTTTCCGAAAGACCGGATTGCGTCCTGATTGTTCCGACATTGTAAAAGTTTAAGAATAGCGAGGTGTACAATATGAAACCGATAAAAGAAGGAAAAGTCCGTGAGATCTACGACAACGGCGACAGCCTGATCATGGTTGCCACTGACCGGATCAGCTGTTTTGATGTAATCCTGAATAATGATGTGACAAAAAAGGGGGCCGTCCTCACGCAGATGTCCCGGTTCTGGTTCAATATGACAAAGGATATCCTGCCCAACCACATGATCTCCACCGATGTGGAAGACATGCCGGAATATTTCCGCCAGCCGCGGTTCGACGGCAGCAGCATGATGTGCAGGAAGCTCAATATGCTTCCCATTGAGTGTATTGTCCGGGGCTACATCACCGGCAGCGGCTGGGCCGGCTACCAGAAGGACGGCACCGTATGCGGCATCAAACTGCCGGAGGGCTTAAAGGAATCCGACCAGCTTCCGGAACCCATCTATACCCCTTCCACCAAAGCCGGGATCGGCGACCATGACGAGAACATTTCCTATGAACAGAGCATTGCCCATCTGGAAAAATATTTCCCCGGCAAGGGAGAAGAATATGCGGGGAAGCTTCGGGATTACACCATCGCGCTCTATAAGAAATGCGCGGATTATGCAAAGAGCCGCGGCATCATCATCGCAGATACAAAGTTTGAATTTGGGCTGGATGAGGAAGGCAAGATTGTCCTCGGCGACGAGATGCTCACACCGGACAGTTCCCGCTTCTGGCCTGCCGACGAATATGAACCGGGACACGGCCAGCCTTCCTTTGACAAGCAATTCGCCCGCGACTGGCTTAAAGCAAATCCGGGCAATGACTGGACTTTGCCTGAGGATATCGTACAAAAGACTATTGACAAATATCTGCAGGGCTATGAGATGCTGACAGGAGAAAAACTCTGACAGCAAGACAGCAACAAGGCTGTTTTCAGGCCTGGAACATTGCTGTTGACAGCAGGGTTTCAAATTTTCAGCGGCTATGCTTTTCTTCTTTTATAAGCACGGCCGCTTTGTTATGCACGGGGCATGTTGGCCTGCCCCTGCATTTCCTCTGGTTCCGGATCGTTCATTCCTCAAATTCCAAAACCACAATATCAAATTTTTCCGTTGACTTGATCTCCCGTACAATCCCTTTCCGGGATTTCAGGCGCTCATAGCTCCGGTAATTCGCGCTCATTCCCAGCATATGCTCCAACGTATAATAATATGAGGATGGCAGTACGCCTTCCGTGACGCCCATCTCCTGTCCGATCTGGAATGCGTCTTTATCTTCAATCGTAAACTCCATCCTCCTCATGATTCTACCTCCGTATGTTCTGCTTCACCCTGGCCGTCAGAATTTCCCCCGCCTGCTTCTGCCGTAGTCCCGGCAAATCCAGCCTCTTCCACAGTTCCTGAACTTCCAATATACTCCCCGCTCCCTGCATTTCCAACGTTTCCGGTTCCCTCTGCATTTTCTGCATCCGCCGCGCCAAAGGGCCGTTTGATCGTCCGCACATGGATCCCGTTCACCTCAATATGGTCGTCCACCGCAATGACCAGGCATTGCCTGCCGTCGATCACCCGCGTCTCCACCAGATCCGCCCGGTCCGGGTTGACTTTAATCACCACATCCGGCGTCTCAATATTGAATTTCCGGGTCTCCGCAATATTTTCCGCCATCAGGGAATTTTTCTCCCCCGCCGCTGCATCGTAGTTCTGCTCAAACAGTTCCATATTTTCCACAGGAACCCCGCTGTTCTCGAAGACCTTCTTCACATCTGTCTTATCCAGCTCCAGCGGATCCGGTTCCTCCCTGTGCTCTGCAATCATATCGTTGAGGGTATCATGGATATTGCGGATAATCTCATAATCCCCATCCTCCCCCAATGTATCCTCGATCAGCATCTGGAACGCCTCCTTCTGGGTATCCGCAGACATGGGCATCTTTGCCCCCAGAACCTGGTCGATCAGCTCGGGCTGCAGATCCTGGGATTTTTTTGTATAATACAGAACGCAGTGCAGATCCGTATTCCGGTCATTGAATGCAGGAAATAAAAATCCCTTGTCCGGCGCTTCCACGATCCAGTCACGGACGCGATCCTGCATCCGGCGATCCTCCGCATTATAGGAAAGCCCCGCCTTCGAAAGCGCCACCGGACAAATGCTGCACAGCAGATATTCATAGACATAGTCGGAAGAATCAAACATTTCCAGGCTATCCGACGCCTTGCCCGGAATGTCATATACGGCATGGATCAAAATAATATAATAATTCCCCTCATATATGTAATTTTCAATGATCCTGTCATAAAACTCCTCCAAAAGCTCTTCATCTTCCAGCCTGCCGTTCTTTAGCTTCATCAGGAATTCCTGCGTCCCGCCCGGCATTTCCTGATCCAGGGGGAACTCCATGTTCAGCATATTCTTCCCGATCCCGCCTGACAGCGTTTTCCTGAAAATGTCAAAATATTTAAATGCCTCTTCCTCCGGCAGCGAGAGAAACGCTTCCTTTGCCTCCATCTGCTTATTCTTCTCATGATCCACATAGCAGCCGCAGATACGCGTGATCGCACAGTTCGCCGGTGTGAACTGCTTCCGGATCTCCAATACTTCCTTCTTATTCATTTATCTTCCCTCCATCTGTAATACGAGTACTTCCACTATTCTACAACGAATGCCCAAATAAAAAAAGCCTTGATTTGTACAAAAAAAGAACCGCATCAAAAAGAGCGGCTCTTTCTCCCGAAAAATGTGAATAAGTAAAGTTATACGATAGCATTCTTTCCATAAAATATCCATCCTTTTTTGCATTGACATTTTTCCAAAACAATGGTACGTTTTCTGTATTATCCCAGTTCAGAGGAGGCAGCCCATGCAGCAGCAATTATCCAATTTAAAGGAAATCCGCCCTCACGGCACCAAAGCCTTTCCCTGCGCCATCTATCAGACCCGTTCTGTTGGCAAGGGCGTGCTGGTCAAGCACCACTGGCACGACGAAGTCGAAATCCTGTATTTTTCCGGCGGGCAGTTCCGACTGGAGATCAATATGGAGCAATTTTTCATCCAGTCCGAATGCCTGTACTTTATCAACCCCGGCGAACTCCACAGCATCATCACCGAAAAGTCCGGAAGCCTTGGGGAGGACGCCGTCGTCTTTTCGCCGGGCATCCTGAGTTTTGATTCCTATGACGCCGCGCAGCTGAGGCTCATCCAACCCATGCAGAACGGAAAAATACGCTTTCCCCGGTTCCTTCTGCCTGACCATCCCGCATTTGCCCCAATATACAGCGCTTTCAGAGAGGTCATGCAGTCCTTTGGCCCTGCATGCGAGGATCTTTCCCATTGCGACGGCGCAGTCACCGACGACCTGACGAACCAATTATATATCAAATCCTCTTTGCTGCGTATCCTGGCCGTCCTTTCCAGCCACCAGCTTTTTACCCCTATGGAAAAAAATCATGACAAACGGGTGGAAGGGATCAAAAAGACGCTGACTTATATCAAGGAAAATTATAAAGAAAAGATCTATATCCGCGACCTTGCAAAAGAGGTCTGCATGAACGAGCAGTACTTCTGCCGTTTTTTTAAAAAAGCCATCGGCCGATCGCCCATTGAATATGTCAATGAATACCGCATTAAGCAGTCCATCCGGCTTCTGGAAGAGACCGACCTGCCCATAACCGAAGTCTGCCTGGAATGCGGCTACAACAATTTGGGGAACTTTCTCCGGGAATTTCGTAAGTATACACAGACCACGCCTCTGCAATACCGCAAAAAGTCATAATAACGTATTTTTTAATCATATAAACGAAAGACAAAACCGATGGGTGATATTATAATACAGCCATATAGTTCACAGGAAACAAAAAATCTGAATCAAAGACCTCCCGGAAAACGGATACCCAAAGGGATACGCCTGATTTTCCGGGAGCGCCCAATCACAAAATGGAGGATTCATTATGACTAAAAAATGGTGGCATGACAAGGTAGCTTATCAGATTTATCCAAAGAGCTTCTATGATTCCAACGGAGACGGCATCGGTGATATTCCGGGCATTATCAGCAAACTGGATTACCTGCAGGACCTGGGGGTGGATATTATCTGGCTCTCCCCCTGCTATCCTTCCCCGCTTGCGGACGAAGGCTATGACATTTCCGATTATTATGATATCGATCCCCGCTTCGGCACAATGGAAGATATGGACTTGCTCCTCGCCGAAGCAAAGAAACGAGGTATGTACATCCTGATGGATTTGGTGGTGAACCATTGTTCCGACGAGCACGAATGGTTCAGAAAAGCCTGCCAGGATCCGGAAGGCAAATACGGCAATTTCTTCTATCTGAGAGATAAAAAAGAAGGGGAACTTCCTACCAACTGGCGCTCCTATTTCGGCGGCCCGGTATGGGAAGACCTGCCCGGAACCAACAAACAATATCTGCATGTGTTCCACAAAAAACAGCCGGATCTCAACTGGGAGAACCCGGAAGTCCGGGAAGAGGTTTACAAAAACATCAACTGGTGGCTGGATAAAGGCTTAGGAGGCTTTCGCATTGACGCAATCATCAACATCAAGAAGGCGCTTCCTTTCCACGACTATGAACCGGACCGTGAGGACGGCCTGTGTACCATCAAGGCTATGCTTAGCGAGGCAAAGGGCATCGGAGAATTTTTAGGCGAGATGCGCGACCGCACCTTTAAGAAATATGATGCGTTCTCCGTAGGAGAGGTATTTGACGAAAAGCCCGAAGAAATCCCGGACTTCATCGGCGATAACGGTTATTTCTCCAGCATGTTTGATTTCAACGAAACGATTTTCGGAGAAAGCGAAAAAGGCTGGTACGATATGAAGCAGATCATGCCGGACGATTATAAGAAATGCTGCTTTGAAGCGCAGGCAAAGGTGGGGGATATCGGCTTTTTGTCCAACATCATTGAAAATCATGATGAACCCCGGGGCGTCAGCCGTTATATTCCCGAGGAAGACTGCTGCCCGGAAAGCAAAAAAATGCTGGCGGCCCTGAATTTCATGCTCCGCGGCCTTCCGTTCATTTATCAGGGACAGGAACTGGGCATGGAAAACGTGCCGATTTCTTCTATAGAGGAAGTGGATGATATCTCTGCCATCAACGAATATCAGGTAGCTCTGGATGCAGGACTTTCCAAAGAGGAAGCGGTAAAGGTCATTTCCAGATACAGCCGGGACAACGCCCGCACCCCTATGCAGTGGAATGATGGGGCGAACGCCGGCTTCACCACCGGCACTCCCTGGCTGAAGGTAAACCCGAATTACACCCGTATCAACGCGGCCGCACAAGCGGATGACCCCCATTCCGTAAGAAGCTTTTATAAACAACTGATCGCCCTGCGCAAGAACCCGGCATACAAAGAGACTGTTGTATACGGAACTCTGGAGCCAGCCTGGGAAGACCGGCACAACCTGATGGCTTATTACCGCAAGGGCGGCAAGACCCTGCTGGTCATCGGGAACTATCAGAAAGACGGACAGGAGATCACCCTTCCTTCCGAATACAGAAAAGTATTGTTGAACAACTATCCTGATATTGTACAGGAAGACAATACCATTCATTTACAAGGATATCAGGTATTGATCCTGGAAATATAAATACTTGAAAAGGAGTACACAATTATGAACAGAACATGGTGGAAAGAAGCTGTCATTTATCAGATTTACCCGCGCAGCTTTATGGACAGCAACGGCGACGGCATCGGAGATTTACAAGGGATCATCAGCCGTCTGGATTACCTCAAATACTTAGGCATCGACGTCATCTGGATGTCCCCTGTCTATAAGTCGCCCAATGATGACAACGGCTATGATATCAGTGATTATAAGGATATCATGGATGAATTTGGAACCATGGAGGATTTTGACGAGCTGTTGAAAAAGGCTCATGAAAGAGGAATCAAAATCGTCATGGACCTGGTGGTGAACCACACCTCCGACGAGCATCCATGGTTTGTGGAAAGCCGCAAATCCACGGACAATCCTTACCGCGACTATTATATCTGGCGTGAGGGCAAGGACGCACAGACCCCGCCCAACAACTGGGGCTCCTGTTTCAGCGGTTCGGCGTGGCAGTATGATGAAGAGACTTCCATGTATTATCTGCACCTGTTTTCCAAAAAACAGCCCGATCTCAACTGGGATAACCCCAACGTGCGCAGGGAAGTGTTTGATATGATGACCTGGTGGTGCGACAAGGGCATCGACGGTTTCCGCATGGACGTTATCAGCATGATTTCCAAAGTGAAGGAACTGCCCGACGGCGAGATGGACGGCCTCTACGGAAACTACCGCCCTTATGCGGTAAACGGCCCCAATGTCCATAAATACCTGCAGGAGATGAACGAAAAGGTTCTCTCCAAATATGACATAATGACCGTAGGAGAGACTCCTGAAGTCACGACAGAACTGGCAAAACAGTATGCCGGGGAGGATACCCACGAGCTGAATATGGTCTTTCAGTTTGAACACGTAGATTCCAAAGGAAAATATGCCAAGTGGACAGATGAGAAAATGCCTCTTACTACCTTGAAGGAAATCCTCTCCCGCTGGCAGACAGAACTCTACGGAAAGGCATGGAACAGCCTCTTCCTTGATAACCACGACCAGCCAAGAGCCGTGTCCCGCTTCGGCAATGACAGCCCTGAATACCGCGCTGTCTCCGCAAAAATGCTGGCCACCTGCCTCCATATGCTGCAGGGTTCCCCCTATGTCTATCAGGGCGAAGAGTTGGGCATGACCAATTATCCGTTCCAGAGTCCTGAAGACTTCCGGGATATCGAGAGCGTCAACGCATACAGGGAATGGTGTGAGAGCGGACTTGTATCCCACGAAGAATTCTGGCCCTGCCTCCTGTGGCTGAGCCGGGATAATGCCCGCACCCCCATGCAGTGGGACGACACGGAGCAGGCAGGATTTACCACCGGGACTCCCTGGATTGCGGTGAATCCAAATTATAAGGAAATCAATGCCATGGCTGAGACAAAAGACCCGGATTCCGTATTCCATTATTACAAAAAATTGATTGCGCTGCGTAAGCAGACCCCGATCATGGTATACGGAAAATATGAGCCCCTTTTCGAAGACAGCGAGGAATGGTTTGTCTACACCCGTACCCTGGAAAATGAAAAGCTTTTGGTTGTCTGCAGCTTTACCGATCAGGAGACCACATTTACCATCCCGGAAGAGTTTGCGGGCGCAGAGCTTCTCATCGCCAATATGGAAAATGAGTATGGCAAAGGGACCGTGGCCCTCCGGCCGTATGAAGCTTTTGTATTGTGGAAAAAGTAGTTGCCTTTACAGAAAAATAGTGAATTGAGCAGCACAAAGCCGGCAGATTCATCCCTGCCGGCTTTTTCCATACCATACGTTTTCTTTTCTGCCTGACCCTGCTCTTTTTTACTTCTCTTCCTTCACAAACACCGCCGTAGCCGCAGGCGCCACCAGCTTGCCGTCTTCTGCCCTCAGTTCGCCGCCGTTCTGGTACACCACCTCGCCCAGCTTGCCGTCGTAATCAAAGCCTGCTTCCTTCCCTGACGGATTGACCACTACCAGCACGGAGTCCTTCCCGTCCGTCCTGCGGTACGCCAGAGGATATGCATGATCCTCACAATACAGGAATTCAATCCTGGCCTCGCTCTGGAGGACCGGATTCGCCTTACGGATCTCAATCAGCTTCTTCACTTCGTGATATACCGAATGGGGATCCGCCATCTGCTCTTCCGCCGTGGGACGGTCTTTGCCCGGATCGATGGGAATATACAGCTTATCCGCAGGCGCATCCGAAAAGCCCGCATTCAAACTGCCATTCCACTGCATCGGTGAACGGGAGCCTGTACGGATGTAACCGCCTTCTACCGAGACAACATCCGAAAGATAGCGCATTCCCAGCTCATCCCCATAGTAGATAAACGGGGCGCCCGGCAATGACAGAAGGAACGCAAATACAATCTTAATTTCTTCATTATCCAGCCACTTCGAAAATCTCTCCATGTCATGGTTCCCTGACGGTACACAGATCATTCCTTTGCCGTTGGTCGGCTCATAGCACTTCTTATAATATTCAATAAATTCCTTTGCGTTTCCTTTTCCTTCACGGGAGAAATACGGGTTGTCCGCATGGAACATGTCCGTATAGTGGCTGACTCCCACAAAGTGCAGCATAAAGTCCATATGGAACCCGGATCTTAAACTCCTGTCCGGCTGCCCCCACTCTGAAATCATAGCCGCATGAGGAAATTCTTTCTCCAAAAATCCCATGAAGTCACGCCACAATAGAATCGTCCCTTCCTGCTCAGGATCATTCTTCACAAGGGATCCGGCCATATCCACCCGGAATCCGTCGCACCCCATCTCCAGCCAGAACTGCATGATATCCTTGATCGCCTGCCGTGTGGACAGTGCGTCTTCTGAATCCATAGGCTGCTGCCATTCCGGTTCGTCCACCTCATAAAATCCATAGTTCAGACAGGGCTGGTGGGAATAAAAATTCACCGCCACACAGCCGTTTCTCTGGCTCATTCCACGCAGGAACCCCTTAATGCTTCCCACGCCCTCAAAGCTCTTCCATGCGTCGTCGGTCCATACATACCGTCCGGAATATTCATTTTTCTCCGGCTTCAGGGACTCCTGAAACCATGGATGATCCCAGGAAGTATGGCCGGGAACCAGATCCAGCATCACATGCATGTCCCGCTTGTGCACTTCCTCAAAGAGACGCTTTAAATCCGCATTGGTGCCATACCTCGGCGCCACTTTCATATAATCCGACACATCATATCCCGCGTCCAAAAACGGAGATTCAAAGCAGGGGTTCAGCCAGATGGCATTGCAGCCCAACTCCCGGATATAGTCCAGATGGTCAATAATCCCCTGGATATCTCCTATGCCGTCCCCGTTGGTATCCGCGAAAGACTGCGGATAAATCTCATAAAATATTGCGTTTTTCAACCAATCAACCATTTTCATTGTCCTCCTGATCCCATTTTCAATCCTGCTGCACTGGAAATTTGACGCCCCGCCCGCTTGCTGCAGGGTATTTGACTGACCCGGATGCCGCACAGCATAGTATACGACCCCGTGAACAATCACTCCGTCTTCTCTGGCAAAGAAACCCTGAAAGACCGTCACAACTCAGATTTTGTCTGAACCATAACAAAAGATTCTCTTTCAGGGTTTCATAAAAATCATTCACTACTATATCATACTCAAAATCACCAGCCACTTTCCCTGAGATACATCTTTTCAGATGGTTCTCCGATTTTTATGTGGCTAAACTCTTTACTCTAATGGCAAATCGCCTGCTCTGTCTCTTTATCAAAGAAATGGGCGTGATCCATATTTGCCGCAATCCGGTATGAACCTCTCTCCGGCTGTGCTCCTGCCGCCGGAATCTTTACGATGATGCGGATATCATTGACAGACATATACAGATTGTAGTCTGCCCCCAGCAATTCGCTGAAGCTCATCTCCGTATCCATTGCATTGTCCTCTGTCAGCTGATTCTGTCCCAGGAAATCCTCCGGGCGCAGTCCCATGATCACCCGTTTTCCTGCATAAGGAGCCAACGCATTGCACTTAAAGTCCGGAACTGCCAATTTATTCTTTCCGAGAACCGCGTAAAGCTTCCTGCCTTCCTTTGCAATTTCCACATCCAGAAAATTCATCTGCGGGCTGCCGATAAACCCGGCCACAAACAGATTTACCGGTTTTTCATACAAAGCCTGAGGCGTATCAAACTGCTGTACAACCCCTTCTTTCATAACTACGATGCGGTCGCCCATGGTCATAGCCTCTGTCTGGTCATGGGTGACATATACAAATGTAATATCCAGCCTCTGGTGCAGCTTTGCAATTTCCGTCCTCATGGACGCGCGCAGCTTTGCATCCAGGTTGGAAAGCGGCTCATCCAATAAGAATACCGCAGGATTCCTAACCATGGCGCGCCCCAGAGCCACACGCTGCCTCTGCCCGCCGGAAAGCTCCTTTGGCTTGCGGGTCAGCAGGTGTTCCAGATCAAGGATTTTCGCCGCTTCATGCACGCGGCGGTCAATCTCTGCCGGGTCTTCCTTTCGCAGCTTTAAGCCAAACGCAATATTCTTATATACATTCATATGGGGATACAGTGCATAATTCTGGAATACCATCGCAATATCACGATCCTTGGACGGCACCTTGTTCATTAAGCGGTCCCCGATATACAATTCTCCCTCCGTTATGGTCTCCAGCCCCGCAATCATACGCAAGGTAGTAGACTTTCCACAACCGGACGGCCCGACCAGAATAATAAATTCTTTGTCTTTTATCTCTAAATTCAAATTTGGGACAACCGGTGAGGTCGCGCCCTCATAAGTCTTTGTCACATTCTCAAAACGAATCGAAGCCATACTCATTTCCTCCAATTGTTATTTTTCATATCCACAGCCTGAACTGTGCATGTCTTCCTGTCATCTTCTTTTTTTTACACCTTTTTTCGATACCGGCTTCTCTGCAGGCGCGGCCCCCCTTCCGGGGTACGCCTGACGGTTCCAGTCAGGATTGGAATAAGAACTCTCCTGAAAAAACACTTCCGATGTCTGATGCTCCTCGTCAATAAACACGGCCTCTTTCGGAGCCTGGTGCTTCACTTCCATCTTTTCCGGGTCAATCAGCTGAAACGCCCTTTGAAAGAAAAAGCTGTTCAGATACGCTACGATCCCAAATCCGGTCATTCCCCACAGGAACACAGCCAGATTGACTCCGTCAGGATTCATAAAGAAAGAAATATAAACCGCCGCGATGACCAGCGCAATGCTTAAAACCGTCCATGGCAGGGCCGCGATACTGAGCAGCCACGCATTTTTCAGGGTATTCTTCACACTGTTCACATACCTTGCCTGCATCGGGAAAAAATACTGAAACCCAAACAAGAAAATGATGCACATCATGAAAAAACTGATTCGGTATACCCTGCCCGCCATACCGGCCATACTCGAAACGATCAGATAATAGACGCCAAGGAATACGAATACCGCCAGACAGAGCATCCAAATTGCCGTAGCCTGCTTAAAGTTCTTGCGGAACGCATCCCAAAACTGCTTTATGATGACATCATCCTCATCATCCGTCAGTATCGCCTGCATGCAGGTGAACAATGCCGCCAGCGACGCCCCCACCGTAAACAGCGGCAATGACAGAAGGCAGAACACAATATTGCATAAAATGATGTTCGCCAGCTTCCGCAGGGCATTCATCAGCGGGCCGTTCATATCAAACAAATTCATAGCGGTCTCCTTTCCTCAAAGAAGATTTCCAGTGAATCCATACACAGGCAGGCTTTTCATGAAAAGCCATATCTGCCCAATGCTTTCACAGATACGCCTGCAAGTCTACTTAATCGCGCCTTCTACCATACCGTTCATGATCTGTTTCTGTGCAATCAGGAAAATAATCACCATGGGGATGATCGCCAGCAACGCCGCTGTCAGGATCAGATCCCACTGTTTTACGTAGGAACCAACGAACGCCTGTACTGCAACCGGAAGAGTCTTGACTTTACCATTCTGCCCAAGCATCAGGGACGGAAGAAGGTAATCGTTCCAGATCCACATGCCATTCAGAATGGTAACCGTGGTAATAACCGGCGTCAAAAGCGGGAAGATAATGCGGAAGAATGTCCCCTCCGGAGAACATCCGTCGATGGATGCCGCCTCTTCCAGTTCGTAGGGGATACCTTTGATAAAACCAGTCAAAATAAAGACTGTCATAGCCCCGCCGAACCCACAGTACGCAAATACAATTCCGGGAATAGACTGCAGCAGGGAGATTCCTACAAAATTACCTACATCACGGAAGGTAGAAATCAAAGGAAGCATAACAACCTGGAACGGAATGATCATAGACGCAATAAACACCATGTAGATCGCGGTGGACCATTTCGTCTTATTCCGGCAGATTACCCATGCCGCCATGCCGCCGAAAAGCGCCAGCACGATCAGGGAAACTACGGTGATGATCACCGATGTGCCGAATGCATACCAGAAATTAAAGTTCGAGTTGTTGACAACAGAGGAAAGGTTTGTCATTAACTGCGAAACACTGATTCCCTCAAAACCTACAGGGCTGGAGACGATACTGTTGGCGCTCTTAAAGGTATTCATGACCACCAGATAGAATGGGAACAGAGTATACACCGCAACGATAATACCAATCACAGTCAAAAGGATTTTTCTCGATTTCTTCATTTCCATTACATCTCCACCTCCTTCTTATTAGAGATCCGAACCTGAATAATAGATACGCAGGCCAAAATGATAAAGAACAGAACCGCCTTTGCCTGGCCCAGCGCATAGCTGTTTTTGGAGATAGCCGTATTATAGATATTCAAAGCCAGCATCTGCGTACCGTTTGTCAGGTAGGATCCCATAAAGTCCGCCACAGACCCCGTACCATTTGTCAAAGCCATGTTAACGTCAAACTGCTTGAACGCAGAAGTCAGTGTCAAAAATGTACAGATTGTAATCGTAGATGCAATCATAGGGATCTTGATTTTCATCAGAGTCGTCCATGCATTCGCACCGTCAATCTGAGATGCTTCCAGTACGTCCTTTGGCACAGTCGTCAGGCCAGTTACATAGATCAGCATGATATATCCTGCATACTGCCATACATATACTACGATGATCGCGATAAATGCTGTCTTTGTATTGGCCAGAATGGAATTCTGGTGCCCGCTGACAGCAGCAGTAACCTGAACCAGCACGTTGTTGAACACGAACTGCCAGATATAACCCAGTACGATACCTCCGATCAGGTTCGGAAGGAAATAGGACGCGCGGAAGAAATTGACGCCTTTCAGTTTGCTGGTACACAAAAGAGCCAGCGAAAACCCTACCAGATTGACCAAAACCATATTAAAGATTACAAATAAGAAGGTCAGCAATACGGACCAGATAAATGCCGGGTCTTTAAACATTGTCGTATAGTTCGTCAGACCGATAAAGCCCGAAAATTTGATACCGTTCCAATCAGTGAACGAATAAAAAATACCCAGAAGCAACGGTATGATCACTGTCACTGCAAACGTGAACAATAGTGGAAACAAAAATATAAAATTAATGATGCTGCGGTGATGTTCTACTGTCGGGAATAAATACAGCCCTATCAGAAAAGCGATTGCCCCGATAAGCAGCAGGGGACCTCTCATTGCATTCCCGCTGCCGGAAAAGTCAAGATACAAAGCCACTACCAATCCAACCGCGCCCGCGGCCAGAAGAACAAGAGACAGCATTTTTCTGTTCGTTGTGTTCTCAGACATTTTACAGCTCCTCTCTATTGGTTCAAATTCTATAAATCCAAGCATGCATCATACGTTTTTGCCATATGTATGCATAAAATAAACAAAACACCCATTTCCTTATCTCAGTTTCCTCCATGAAATACGCTTTCACAAATACATATTGATCATTACTATGGATATTTTGTTATCGTTTTGCCTTGTCGGCCCAATTTCTTTTTTATCTCTCTTTCCTGCCGGACACCCTGCTTTTATGGCTGGCAGACGGGATACCCGCCTGCCGCCTGCCGTGCCGTTTATTATGCGTGAACCCGCCGGCGGCCGGTTCACTGCATACGTTTTATTAAGAGAAAATCAATTTGCGTAGCAAGCCTGAATTACCTGCTGCATTGTCTTTACAAAGCCTTCCTGATCCAAATTGCCAGCCGCATAGTCATTAAATACCTGACCTGTATAGTTCTGTGCAAGGCCTTCCTTCATGCTCAGCCAATGCCATGCGGAAGTCTTTCCTGCTGTCTGATAATCTACGATTGTCTGTGCAAATGGGTCATTTGCAACATATTTGCAGGATGTGAACGGGCTGATAAATCCGGCTTCCTCTACCAGTACCTGCTGTGCCGTATCTTCGGAACACCACTGCAGGAACTTCTTCGCTTCCTCTGCGTTGCCGTCAGAGAATACGGACCACCAGGAAGGTGAATTTGTCAGGATTGTATCCATGCCGTCCTCAAATGCATACGGAATCATACCGACTTCAAAGTTGCCTGCTGATTCATAAGCCTCTGCGTCGTCACTTGTCATGGTAGCTCCAATCCAGGAACCCTGGGTAACAAATGCATACTTGCCGGAAGCAAAGTTCAGAATCTGCTGGTCGTACGTACCGGAAACCAACAGAGCCGGATCAGAATACTGATTCAAAAGCCCTACAAACGCAGCGAAATCATTCAAGCGATCCTCATCCACTTTTCCGCCGTCATTGAGCATGTCAATATAGGTCGTATCATCACGATCCAAACCGCCGTCTACATAGTTTGAGAATACATGGTTCCCTGTTGACCAGTACAGGTTGGTCGCCTCTGCGCAATATCCAACGACTGCGTCAATACCAAGGTCAGCTTTCTTGGAATCCAGCGTCTTGAAAGCCTCTTCAATCTTATCCGGTCCTGTCAGGGTAGAAGGATCGATCCCTGCCTTGTCCAGAATGTCCGCGTTGTAAGCCAGGCCGATTGCTTCCACAGTATATGGGAATCCGATGGTGCCGTATTCTTCATCCACATATGCCGCGTCCGTATCAGAAGCCCATGCCTCGCCGCTCATATCTTCCAGCATGCCTTCCCAGTTGCCAAAGTCTGTAGAACCGCCGTTTACAAAGATGTCCGGCATGTTGTCTGCCTGATAGTACCCCTTTAATGTACCCTGGATATCGATGCCGCCGCCCATGGACTCGATCTCTACCGTAACACCTGTCTCTTCTTTGTACATCTCTGCCAGCTTCTTCAGCTGTGCGTCAACCTCGATCTTACCATTTACCAAACGGATTGTGTTGCCTGACCCTGAACCAGAATCAGAGGAACCAGAATCGGAAGAGGAACCAGAATCAGCGGTGTCTCCCCCCCCTGTTGAATCTCCGCCGCCACCGCAGGCTGCCAAACTCATTACCATAACTCCTGCCAACAATGTTGCAATTACTTTTCTCTTCATTTTTTCCTCCTTTTTTGTGCGGTGCCTCACAATATTCTTTTCATTCCAACAGGCCTAAGCCTTTCATCCCACCCAAATATGGGATACAGAATGCCCATATGGGTATCATATCCATGCACCGTTTGATTCATTCATATATGAAAAAATCATACTGAATCAAATCACAAATTTCTACCTTTTGCGCATAAGGTTTTCTATGTAACCCATGTTAACACTTTTTTTATAAATTGGCAATACCCTTTTGCACATAAGTTTCAAAAAAAAATTTTAAATGTCATTTTTTTGTGTATTTTGCGTATACCTTTTTAGACCTTCTGGATAATCAGTCAAAAAACCACACTTTTCAGCCACTGCTTTTGCAGAAAATGTGCAAATTCAAAGGACCGGAAATATGCTCTATTGCAGTATCCCGATCCTTGTTCCGTCCTTAACTATTCTTTTGGGCTCTCCTCAGGCTGTACCGGGCGAACGCTGTCGCGAATCACAACCTTTACCGGAAGCTTTACATCCGATTCGGAAAATTCTGTCCCCTGTATCATCTTCAGCAGATAATCCACTGCAAGCTGTCCCTTCTCCGTCACGTCCTGCCCTACAGTCGTGAGCGCCGGGCGGACGATCCTGGACATCAGGTTGTCGTCAAATCCGGTCACAGACAGATCTTCCGGAATCTTAATTCCCCGATCCATAAAATAATTCATCAAAATCACGGCATAATAATCGGAACAGCACATAAACGCCGTATAATTTTTCGCCTGACAATAAAGCTCCCGCAGGCTGGACTCCCGTTCGACTGTTCCCGGATGGAAAATCAGCAGATTCTCCTCCTGCATCTCCAGTCCATAATCCAAAAGCGCCCTCTGATGCCCCTGAAAACGGATATAGTCCACGCCTTCCATATTATCCGCCAAAAAGGCAATCTTCCTGTGCCCCATTTTCAGAAGATAACAGGTGATCTCATAGGCGCCTTTTTCATCATCCAGACCGATATTTACATAATTCATGATCTCTCTGGGCGCATAACTGTCAATCAGGACCGTTGGCTTCTTATATCGGCTTTTGACACGGATAAAATCATCATGGAGCATCCCCACCAAAATCAGCCCGTCCACATTCCACGTCAATACATTCCTGATAATCTCGCTGATATCGTTGGAAATATAGATCATCATAAAATAGCCTCTGGCCCGGATCTCTGCCTCCAGCGCGCCAAGCAGTTCCCCAAAGAAAGGATCCATGATCAGGTTCGTATACTTATCTTTCCTGCACTTCAACGCCACGCCAATAATGTTAGAGCAGTTCTGCGTAAGACTTCTTGCACTGATATTAGGCACATATTCATACTCTTCCAGAAGCTTCTCCACCCGCTCTACCGTTTTCTGTGAAACCTCGCTCGTCTTACCATGAATCACATTGGAGACCGTAGTCGTACTAATCCCCAGCATCTCCGCCATGTCTTTAATTGTTATCATAGCTAAACCTCACACCCTAAATTTTTTCTTTACTGTCCGCATTGGCAGCGCAGACAGCACTCCTCCCGTTGAAAAATTCGGTTGTACAAAAATTATACCATGAAGCCATGCACAAACTCAATAGATAATTACACCAATAAATCAACCCGAAATTGGGCGAAATTGACAGGTAAAAATTGATATTCTCAAAAACTTGACAGATGTGAGATTTTCATTTATTATAAGAACCGTGCCATGCGGATATGGCGGAATTGGCAGACGCGCCAGATTTAGGATCTGGTGGGCGACCGTGCAGGTTCGAGTCCTGTTATCCGCATCTGACTGGAAATACCGGGTTCCCTTTTTACAAGGGTTTCCGGTATTTTTTGAGGACAGACACAAAAGCGAGGGGCAAAAAAGGGGCAAACTTAGAAAAATGGTAAATGAAACCCTCTTTGGGATTAAATATTTCTTCGTCTGCACATCCGCAATCAGTACTCTTTAAGAAATCACTTTATATAGAAGAAACAACCTCGAATCCGCTTTGAGCAAGAGCCAAGCTTATTGCCTTTCATCCTTTTCCAACGTCAACTGCAGCCGGTCTACTCCATTCACATCATCACCTGCACCCCCGTCTTCATCATCATATTCCCATTTAAGATAATCTTTACCGGATGGCGCAACCCGATATTTCGCTTTGTAATATCCTGTTG
>CATKXE010000002.1 GCA_949840465.1 uncultured Lachnospiraceae bacterium
GATATCACAAGTGTTTTAGGAGAAAACCAGAGCCAGACCGTCAATATCATAGATGACGACAATACAGAAATCGCAGGAGCAAGTCTGAAGCGGATGGAGTAACAGAAAACAGAAATAATCTTAGCAGGAACATTGGCGATATGATAGTTCGCTACTGTTCCTGCTTTTTTGTGCCGTTTTATTCTTCCTTTTCCTCCATTAGGCACTACCTGAGTAGAGGCAGCGGAGGGGGAAACCGTAGTAACGATTGTTGCCGCCTGACGGATCGATGTAGCCTGGGAATGTATCCAAGAGGTAGGCGTTGGTAGACGAACTAGCCGTATGCGACCAATGCCAACCGCCGTTGCCGACGTAGTCGACGTTGCCGTAGCCCAAGAAGACGCCCCCGCTATGGACAAAAGCCAATGGTAAATCATGATATTTGGTGTTACTCCGTGAAGAATTATCCGCATTCTGCGTATTATAGGCTTTATCGCATACACTTAAAATTATGAGAAAACAGTAAATCATATAACTCTTATCCTGCAATATCGCCTTTTCTCAAAATCGTGTAAATCGTGTAAAATTACACGCCTAATCATAACCCTCATGGTGCATCGTGTAAAATCACTATCAAAATCGCTATCTTCTGTTAGTCATGCCTCCCGCTAAAATCCCCTCCTATTAGCCTCTACCAACCACCGAATAAGGCGAACACCCCTATAAATCGGGACATTCGCCTTATTATTTTTGTATCAAACGTGACGTGCAAACCTGGTTACTGTTGTAGGAATCATGCCGGATACACATGTGGGTTCCGTTTTATCTCTGGAGGGTTTCTGGAAGATGGATGCCAAATACGGCAGGCAGTTTTCCGTGGAAAGGTTTGAAGAGACACTCCCGGCAACGGTCTATGGAATTGAGAAATATCTGGGTTCCGGCCTGATTAAAGGGGTCGGGCCGAAGTTTGCAAAGCGGATCGTCCAGAAATTCGGAAAGGATACGCTGGACGTGATCGAGGATACGCCGGATGAACTTATCACGGTGGAGGGGATAGGGAAAATCCGTGTGGAGCGGATTAAGAAGAGCTGGCAGGAACAGAAAGAGATCAAGAATATCATGCTCTTTTTGCAGAGCCATGAGGTGAATACCACCCATGCTACAAAAATTTTTAAAACCTACGGAAGCGACAGCATCAGCGTGGTGCAGGAGAACCCTTACCGTTTGGCGGACGACGTCTGGGGAATCGGATTTAAGACTGCAGATAGGATCGCTGAAAAACTGGGAATTGAAAAAGAACGTTTCATCCGTCTGCGGAGCGGGCTGTTCTATACACTAAACAAGCTGGCGGAAGACGGGCATTGTTATGGGGACAGGGAACAGCTAATCAAAAAAGCTGTGGAGCTTTTGGAAGTGGATATGCCGGAATTGGAGATCACGCTGGATGAAATGCTCCGTACTGAGGATGTGATCAGGGATGAAGAGGCAATTTATCTGCCGCCCTTTTTCTTTTCTGAAACCGGGTGCGCCAGGAGGCTGATTAAACTGTTGATTTCCAAACGCAGGGTGAGAATGGACGTACAGGCAGTCATGTCGCAGGTGCGTCGGCAATCGGATATTTCATATGATGAGATTCAGTTAGAAGCCATCCGCACAGCGGTTTCATCGAAAGTGATGGTTCTGACCGGCGGGCCGGGAACAGGAAAGACGACTACAACGATGGGAATTATTTCCGCCTATCGTAAGGCTGGATGCCGGATTACACTGGCGGCGCCTACCGGAAGAGCGTCGAAACGGATGTCTGAAACGACCGGGATGGATGCAAAGACGATTCATCGGCTGCTGGAATATAAACCGCCGGAGGGATATCAGAAGAATGAAGAAAACCCGCTGGAGGGCGACGTCCTGATCCTGGATGAGTGTTCCATGATTGATGTGATACTCATGTATAATCTCCTGAAAGCGGTTCCGGAACATATGACATTGATTATGGTTGGCGATACGGATCAGCTTCCCAGCGTAGGGGCGGGAAATGTCCTGAAAGACATCATTGCCTCGGGCCGGATTCCGGTGGTCAGGCTGACCAGAATATTCAGACAGGCGCAGGGCAGCAGGATTATCATGAATGCCCATCGGATCAACAAAGGCGAACCCATTGATATGCGCGGAGGAAAGGATTCTGATTTCTTTTTCGCAGGGAAAGAGACCAATGAGGAAGTGGTGGACACGCTGGTACAGTTCTGTACGAGGAATCTGCCCCGCTATTATCATGTGGATGCATTTCAGGATATTCAGGTGCTGACGCCGATGCAGAGGGGGATCTGTGGGGCGGCAAACTTAAATCAGGTGCTGCAGGAGGCCATGAATCCATCCAAAATCTTACTTCACAGGGGCGGTACACAGTACCGGCTGCATGATAAGGTCATGCAGATCCGTAATAATTATGAGAAGGAAGTCTTTAACGGCGATATCGGTACCATTTGTAAAGTTGACATGGAGGAACGGGAGCTGACGGTAGATTATGAAGGCCGGGAGGTTCTCTACGATGTCAGCGAGCTTGAAGAACTGGTTCTGGCCTATGCAACTACGATCCATAAGGCGCAGGGGAGCGAGTATCCGATTGTGGTGATGCCTCTTACCATGAGCCACTTTGTGATGCTGCAGAGAAATCTCCTGTACACAGGGGTCACCAGGGCAAAGAAGATTCTCGTGCTGATCGGGGAGAAAAAAGCGGTCAGATATGCTATAAAGAATGAGGCTACCGCTGCAAGGAATACGAAACTTGCCAAACGCCTGATGGTCGACAGTATGGAGTCAAAGATTGTGGCGGCAAATCTCTTCAAACAGCAGTCCAGGGAAAATGCTTCTGTTTCCGATGTAAAATGTGATTAAAAAACAAAAACAACGGGCGGAAGGGCGGGGCAATTATCACAAAGCAATAACCGCCCCTGCCAGTAAAAGCATCGCTGCCGGTACGATATATTTCCGGGGGTGGCGCCATAAATCGCTTTCAATTTTCCACCCCCGAATCGGGAAAAACCATTCCAAAAAGACGGATAAAACAGCGCTTAGCATGGCAAAAAAAACAGCGGCAGCCATCATCTGTACGGTAACGCCGCCTGTCTGGATCTGCAGGCTGCAAAGGAAAATCATATCTGCGGTTATATTGCATGAGAAAATGAACAAACAATAGGGTACGAAAAACGTTTTCTTTTGGCCGGGCAGAACGCGCACCGCCTGTTCTAAATCAGGATCGCAGGACAGTAAAATACAGACAGGCGTATTCAGGGAAAGAACAGCGAAACCAACCGGGATAACAAACAGGCTCTCCATCTGCCTGAAAAATAAAGGCAGGGCGCACGCTATACACCACATAAACACAGTATTTAAGAGATAGTTTTTATGATTTTTCAAATACCGGAAGAAATAAATCCATACTGAGTGACGTCCGCGTCCTTTTACGGCAGAACTGCTTTTTCCTTCCGGAAGATAGAAAAAATACCCGTCGGCATTTTGCAATACCAGAAACGCAAAAGCGCTGTTGGCTGATATCAGCGGGATAAACCACGGCTGGTTCCAACCGAAAAAGACAGCGGCAAGTATGGCAATGCCCCAGAAGATTCCCGTATACCAATATTTTTTCACAGAGAAAATGGCGGCAGCCATAAGGACCGCATTGATTGCACAGAGAATACCGCCTGAAATTTCCGCCCAATTCCATGCCGATACGGCCAGTAAAACAGCCAGCAGGACCGCCGTTTTCGTCAGAAGGGTATAAATTCCCATTGCGGCGATATAAGAAAAAACGAATTTCCGCCTTTCAAAGGGGAGCATGACCATGTTCTGCATATGAGCCGCGTTATCCTGCGAAGAAAGAGCCTGCCACATTAGACTTGCGCTAAAGGTACTTACCGTCAGATATAAAATAAACGGTGCGATCCGGACTTGAAAACCGGCAACATATAATCCCCAAAATACAATCAGACAGATAAAAATAGTCCGTGCCAATCTCTCATATTTTGCACCAAATAATTTTTTTGCAAATGCGTTAAATATCATTTTCATAACAAAGAGCCTCCCGAATGTCTGCGGCGTTGATCTGTCCGCTTTCAAATGTCTGGCGGATTTGTCCGTTTTCCAGGACAAATACACGGTCAGAGGTTAACGTGATACTTTCCAGAATGTGAGAAGAAAACAGGACGGTGCCATACTCCTTGTAACCGGCAATCTGCTTATACAAATATTCCGTACTTTCAAAATCCAGCCCGTTCACCGGTTCGTCCAGCAAAAGCAATTCTGGCTTTAATGCAAAAGCAGTAATCAGGAAGGCTTTTTTCCTGTTTCCGGTTGAAAGGTCTTTTAATAAAACATCTGCGTAATTTTCAAAGTGAAACCCCTGTACCAGTTCTGAAACATCAGGCAAATTTTTCCCATATGCCGAGAAGGCATAGCAAAGGTATTCACGAAAGGTAAAATACTGAAAGGAATTGTCCTCGGCAAATACGGTATAGCGGTAAAGTTTAAAATCTTGTTCTCGAAAATTTACGGGGCGTCCATGAAACAGGAGGCCGTCGGACAAAAAAGCCGGGTGCAGGCCGGATAATACCTTTAAAAATGTCGTTTTCCCTGCGCCGTTTAGTCCAATCAGGCCCACGGCTTCATGTTCCGCCAACTCTAAGGAAAGCGCCTGAAGCACCATTTTTTTACGATTGTACCATGTGTTCAAATTTTTTATTGTTAACAGAGGCGTATTCATTTTGCATGCCCTCCTTTGTCCTCCTGATCCTTTTTCCATATGACGTAAGCCGAATACAGGAATACCCCGCCTAAAACGACATACAGAAAAGCCGTTTCAAAGCTGCCCGCTATGCCGCTCACAATAGCGGCCGTTAACCAGATTAAACCTAAAACTCCACGAATGACTACATGATGCATGATTGTTACCTCCTGGGATGTCTTTTTTGTTGTGTCTGTATCATAGCTTAAAAAGTGCAGCCATGCGGAAGTGTCCGTAAACGGCAGGTTTTTGACCACGAAAAAAACTGCAAAGCAGGCTGAATGCTTTGCAGTTTAGGCGCTGTAAATCGAAATTCTTTAACAGTTCATTATCATAACGGTAGCCATATGTCCGGAACAAATGGTCAGGAGCGGTCGTGAAAGTTTCCGTTTATAATTCCCTGTTTAATCGCTGCGGCCTGATAGGATAAAGTGGCAACTGCCCGAAATGTATTTCCGGTATAAGAGGTCTGGATCATGCCGTCATATTTTTCAGCGGCAGCCTGTGCGCTTTTTAATCCCCATCCATGCAGTCCGTTTCCATCTTTAGAAGATTTCAGCGACCCGCCTTGTTTTTCAGGCGGCGTTAAAAATGTGTTTTCCACTTTGATCACCAGCATTTGATTGATACGGCGGATGGTAAGACGGATTGATCTCTGTTCCAGGGCCGGTATCTGCTTTGCGGCCTCTATGGCATTATCCAGCAGATTTCCTAATATCGCGCATAAATCCGCGCTTTGTAGATTGGTATGGCGGGGAAATTCTACCTGCACCTGATACGGTATCCCATTTTCTTCTGCTGCCGCCGCTTTACTGTTTATGAGATAATCCACGGTTTCATCTCCCGTCCACACGGTATCCGCCATTTCTCCCATCGGCGTCTGCAATTCGTCCAGATATTGCATCGCCTCATCTGTCCTGCTATGGATAAGAAGCTGGCGCAGAACGCCAATATGATTATGGAAATCATGGAACAGCTTTGCATTCATTGCATAAGCATTGTTCAGTGTGGTATAATCACGCTCCAGCAGTTTCGCCTGTTCCGATTTTAGTTTTGCCAGTTCCTTTTCCACTTCGTACTGCCTGTTCATATTGAAAACCAGAACAGACATCATGAGGACGACCGCCAGAATCGTCCACATATCCAGTGTATCGTCATCAATGGTAAGAACCGACTGCTCAGATAAGGTGACAACAGCGAGAAAGCCTGCAAGTACAATTCCGGAAGCAAAGCGGAATGCTTTTTTGCCAGACATATCCGGGCGCTTCATAAGATAGCAAATCAAACCAGTCAGCATCAAATGGAGGCATAGGCTTGCAGCCTGCCCGGTTCCCGTTTTATAGTCAAGAAAGGCAGGAGAACGAAATATCACACCGAGCCACGCCGCAAAAAGGAACTGCCAAAATGAGACGGCAATCTCATAGAAGCTCCCGACAAACAGGCTCATCCGGGTATCCGCTTCCTGAAAATAACCGGCGCAGGCCGCAATCAAAATGGTTTCTGATATTATACGATAAAAATCAGGAAGCCGTGTCACGGAAAATAGGGTAGAAACAGCCGCCGCACCGGCCAAAACCGCCGTGATGCTTTTCTTTTCAGGTTTTTTGGCAGAAAGCAGCCAAAAAATCAGGAACAGGAAGACGACAGAGCGCACGCCGCAGGTTATAAAATCTGAGAATAAAGCAAGCCTGCCTGTCATATATGCGTCCCCCAATAATTGTTAATCTGAGCCTTTACCTCTTGTAAATGCGCGCGGCTTATAGGGAGCGGCACACCGTTTTTCAGAACAGCCATGCCGTCTTTAATCTGCATAATCTGTATCATGTTCACGATACAGCCCCGGTCAATATAGATAAATTCTTCTGCGTTTAATTCCCCATAAACCTGCTGCAGGCTTTTCCGTACCTTAGACGCCCCGCCCGCGGCAAAAATGCTTGCATATTTCCCGTCCCTCTCAATGTAATAAATCTCTTTATAAGGGATTTTTTCGAGGCGGCTGTTCGTTTGGATCGTATAGGATTTGCCATCTTCTAACTCAATCAGCTTCACCGCGTCCCGTATAGCAGAGGACAGCCGCCTGTCTAAATCCTGTTTTGGAACATATCGGAAAATGGATAGCTCAAAAGCATCGATTGCATATTCGATGTGTGAAGTAATAAAAATAATTTTCACATTCGGCAGGCAGGGTTTTATTTTTTCAGCAATTTCCATGCCCGTATTTCCCGGCATTTCTATATCTAACAGAATCAGGTCAAAGAAAAATCCATCTTCTGTAATGTCATAAAGCAGATTATCACTGGCAGTATAGGCGGTTATTACACCTGCGCTGCCGCATTGCATCAGGCAGTTTTCTGCAATCTTTTTATGCAGGGCAACCGCATTGACGTCATCATCACAAATTGCGATGCGTAACATTCCCTCACCTCTTTCTTTGAATTTCTACAGTATATTCCATTTGGCAGTATTTGTAAAGTTATTTCCTGCTCAAATGCAGATCTTAAAATTTATTTTCGCCCTGCCTGCCAGGTCGGGAATTTGCTGGAATTAAATGCATTTAATTCTATTGCCATTGTGGAGACCATTTGCTACAATGAACTGATCACAGGGGGGGGACAAGGCCTGTGCAGGCAAGGCTTACCGCGGCCAGGTGGATTTTATTGCCCGGCGGGGGCGGGAGAAGATGTATGTCCAGGCGGCCAGGTACCTGACGGATGAGGCGGTAACTGAGCGCGAATGTGGGACGTACCGGGTGATCGGGGACGCTGTTTCAGGATTTCAAGATTCCCATCATCCCCGTCATTGCTTTAGTATGAAAAAAATAAAATTTTTCTGTCACACGGACAGGAATTTGCCGTCTAACCATATATACCCAATACACCCAAAGGGCATCCCGCAACGTATGCCCCTGCGGGGCGGGCGGACATAAAGGGAAATCCCTGGTCAGGAGCACATCAGGGGATTTGGTACATTGTTCCGCAAAAAAACAGGTGCTTCGGAAAAGAGGAGATTATGAGTAAATCGACAAATGAAGAATTACTGGCATTGATTGAAAAGGCTGTGGCAGGAGATAAGGAATCTCTTGAAACCGTACTGCTAAGTGTGCAGGATCTGGTATTCAACCTATCGCTGCGGATGCTGGGGACATTCCCGGACGCGGAGGATGCGTCTCAGGATATCCTGCTGAAGGTCATGACCCACCTTTCATCCTACAAAGGAGAAAGCGCTTTCTCCACCTGGGTATTCCGCATTGCGGCAAACCACCTGAAAGACTACAAAAAGCATATGTTTGCGAAGTTCCCGCTTACTTTTGAGTTTTATGCGGATGATATTAAAAACGCGGACGTCCATAACGTGCCGGATTTGACGCAGGATGTGGAAAGTTCCATCCTGGCGGAGGAACTGAAGCTGTCATGCACGAATGTCATGCTGCAGTGCCTGGACGCGGAGAGCCGTTGTATTTTCATTTTGGGCACTATGTTCAAAATCGACAGCCGGATTGCAGGGGATATTCTGGGGATCACCCCGGAGGCATACAGGCAGAGGCTGGCGAGGGTGCGGCGGAAAATGGCGGATTTCCTTTCCGAATACTGCGGTGAATACGGACAGGGAAAATGCAGATGCGCGGACAGGGTAAACTATGCGATCCAAAGTCACAGGATCATGCCGAAAATGTTGAGTTTTACATCGGCGTCTGACTTAGGGCAGACTACGCTGGAGGTAAAGGAGGCTATGGAAGAAATTGACGGCCTGTCCCAGGAGTTTTCTTTCTGTAAGGCGTACCAGCCGCCGGAGAGCCTGAAAAAATTTGTGGAAGATTTTCTGAACGGCGCGTCATATTCTGTAGTTGCAAATGCATAGGGAGGCAGGGGAAAAATGAACATACAGTTGATTTTAAATTATCTTACAGATTTGAGCCGGTGGAATAACCGGGAATGGTATCACGCGCATAAGGCGGAATATAAGGAAGCCAACGCACAGTTTGAATCACTGATTCAGGAGATGATTCTCAGGATTGGGGAGTTTGACGGCAGCGTCCTCCATAATCAGCCCAAAGACCTGACCTTTAAGCTGGTCAGGGACACCCGGTTTAGCCACGATAAATCGCCTTATAATCCGGCGTTCCGTGCCCATATTTCTTCCAAAGGGAAACTGCCTGTTCCCGTGGGGTATTACCTGATGATTAAGCCAGGAGGGCAGTCTTTTTTGGGCGGCGGGCTGTTTGCGGATATGTTTAAAGATGCCACGGCGATGGTACGGGACTATATTGCAGCCAACGGCAGGGAATGGGAAGAGATTCTTGATAATCCTGATTTTCAAAAATATTTCACCGTGAAAGGAACCGCGCTTAAGAGAGTTCCTGCGGGGTATGACAAGGAACATCCGCAGGCGGAGTTTCTGAAATTTAAGAGCTGGTATCTGGAATATCCGGTGGCAGACGCAGCATTTGCAGACGGGGACGCATTTCTTAACCATGCAGTTACAATCTTTCAGATTATGAAACCATTCAATGATTATCTGAACCGGGCGCTTGCAGATTTCAAGATGCCGGAGAGAAAATAAAAGGTTCCGTCAGACGCCGGCAAAAAAAGCAAAGGCTTTCATTTATACGGAAAGCCTTTGCTTTTTGCTGGAATTTGGCCTCGGGAAACGTTTGTCCCCCTACTGTTTTTCAACCTCTCCTCTTCTTTCCACCAGTTCTTTGCGGATGCCAGGCAATTTTTTCTCCAAATCAAATAAGTAGCTGAACACGATCAAAACGATACACACCACAACAGGGACATATTTAAAGAAGCTGTCGATTCCGGCGATGGTTGAGGCGCTCTGTACTTCCTTTAATCCGTCATAACCTACGGCTGTCAGGAAGAAGCCTAACAGGGATGTCAGAACGCCCTGGCCGATCTTGATGCCTACGGAGTTGGAGGAGAAGAGCACGCTCTGTACACGGGTGCCGGTCTTCCACTCGCCGTAGTCAATACAGTCTCCGATCATGGCTCCGTTCAGCCCCATCGGAAGCCCCATTCCAAAGCCGCGGAGAAGGCCGGTTCCTAAAAGCCATGTGACATTGTCAGAGGGACCCACAATAAACGCGATCTGGGCAACCAGCATCAGTACGCTTCCGAATACGACCAGTTTTTGTTTGGATACCTTTGGCAAAATGGAAGGGGTGATCATCATCAGTACGACGCCGGGGAGGTTGCTTACAGCAACATAGGCGCCCATCAGTCCCAGATTGCCCACGACGGTATTCAAATAATAAACGGACACAGAGAGGTTAAATACCAGCATAATGTTATTGCAGATATTTGCGATCAATGTATAAACCCAGTATTTATTTTTTACGGCGGCCTTGATGCCCACGATGATATTTTCAGGCGGGGCGGTATTTTCCACACGTTCTTTGACAAAGAAAACATTCAGGTAAAGGAATATGATTCCAAGCGCGCCGAAAACAAGGATAGATTTTACCCATGCAGACTGCAGGTCCTGCCCGCCGAAGAAATTGACCATCGGCATGATCGTGCTGGCAAGGATGGTCTGCATGGCGGCTGCCACAAGCATGGAGTACACCAGCATCTGGGAGCGGGCCACGGAATCGTCCGTCGCATAGGACGGCAGGGACGCGAATGCCATACATACATAGGTATAAAGAATCGTATTAAACAGGTTATAGGTCACAAAAATAAATGCAACCTGCAGGGCAAGGATTGTTTTGGGAACAAGGAAAACCAGAGTTACGCTTGCAACCATCGGGACGGTCCATCTCATCAGGACAGGGATGCAATGTCCATACTTGCTTTTGTGTGTGTCGATAAGCTGGCCGGCAATCAGATCCGAAAAACCGTCGAAGAATTTGGAAACCAGTACGATCAGGCCGACGGTTGCCGCATTGATGCCTATGACGTCCGTGTAAAACAGCAGGACATAGGAACTGAACAGAGTATACAGTGCGTTGAGGCCGACTTGCCCGGAGCCATAGACCAGCTTTTCAAACAGGTTAGGCGTTGCGTTTTTTTGAAACATATTTTTTCTCCTTTGCATTTATTCTCTGTTTAAAGTAAACAGAGTTGACTGAAATTTAAGTTGATAATAAAACTAATTACTAAAATAGTCAACTAATTTATTATAAAAAAATAAACTTTGTTAAAAATATTCAAAGTGAAAGAGGGATTTTTGTGCAAAACACACTATGCGCTGCGGAAAAATCTTGACCGGAGAAAGAAAATTCATTAAAATTAGAGAGAAAAGATTTGGTTAAAAGAGGAGGTCTTGCATGGCAACGATTAAAGATATTGCGGATGAAGTCGGCATTTCAAAAGCGGCGGTGTCACGTATTCTGAACCATAAAGGTTCCTTCAGCCCGGAGACCATTGCCAAAGTGGAACGGGCTGCACGAAAACTGCATTATACGCCTGCGTCTGTCCTGCAGCAGGAGGCGGCGGAATCCTCCCGTTTGCTTGCCGCCATTTTTCCCCCTGCGGAATTCCCGTATTATGGCTATCTCTGCTCGCTGCTGGAGAGGGAGGCTTATAATTACGGGTATCACCTGATGCTCTGCGGCTCGCTCTTTGACCGGGAAAAAGAAGAAAGCTGTTTCCGGAATCTGCGCGAAAAAAGGATATGCGGGGTGTTTCTCGGCAGCTATACCTATGATGTGACCATGCTGAGCGAACAGGATTTCCCGGTTGTGACCATGGGTTACAAAATGTCCGATACAATTCCGGCGGTGCGGACGGATAATTTTTCTGTAGGGAGGATTGCGGGAAAACATCTTTTGAGCAAAGGATGCAAAAAGATGCTTTATATTACCGGCTATCCCGGCGGCTTAGAGGAGGATCTGCGTTATCAGGGATTTGCAGAGGAAATAATCCCCCGGGGCTGTGATCTTTGGACCTATGAGGTCAATATGGATATGCAGATTCTAAACGATTACTCGGATGTGATTCTGCAGATGATCCTGGAACACCCGGAGGCGGACGGCGTTTTTGCGGAGACCGATTCGCTTGCAATGAATTGCATCCAGATATACAGCGGGCTGGGATACCGGATACCGGACGACATCAAGATCATTACCTATGGAAACCTCCAGTTCTCTTTTTTCTCCAATCCGAAGCTGACGCTTGTGCAGGAGAATACAAAGGAAATTGCAAGAAGGGCGGTAGGCCTGATGATTCATCTGATCGAAGGCGGGAAAGCCGCTCCTGAGTCATGTAAAGAGATTATTGTACCGGTTTCGCTGAACGAGCGTAAAACAACCTGAGGGTATGTCCTCCGGCGTGGCTGTGGTGATTTTTACTAAAATTTGAAGGGGGATTTTGGTAAAAATGTGAAAACATAGGAACGTAGGAATAAAAATGTTGACTTGATGTGATAAATAGGTTTACCATAGACTCAAACAATCACGAATGAAACGGAGGAAATCATCATGGCTGAGGTTATGGCTATAAAGGAAAAGGGAATGCTAAAAATTCAGGATATAATCGATAAAATCCTGATGGATATGTGCGGCGGCGCCAAATTTGAGCAGACCTGTGATATCATTGCAGCAGGAAATCCTGAAAATCAGGCGACAGGTATTGTGACTACTTTTATGGCGACATTTGACGTGATTCAGGAGGCTGTCCGGCTGGGAGCGAATTTTATTATTACACATGAACCTACGTGGTTTACCGGAAACGACGCCACTGACTGGTGCCAGGGGGACAGCGTATATCTGGCAAAGCGTAAATATCTGGAGGAGCATGGGATTACTGTATGGCGCCTGCATGACCACATGCACATGGGTTCTGATACGGACTACATCTATAAGGGACTGCTGGATGAATTGGACTGGCATCAGTTCCTTCAGCCCGACGAGGAATGCCCATGGGTTTATGAAATCCCGGAGACGACAGTGGCAGGGCTGGCAGAATTTTTTAAGAAAAAGTTGGATATGAAAACCATACAGATCATTGGCGACCCTGAAATGAAAGTAAAGCGTGCGGGCATCCTTGTAGGAGGGGGCAGCCTTGGTCTTGGCGTGGAGCAGATGCCGATGCAGGTCATGGAGCGTAATCATCTTGACTTGCTGATCGTGGGGGATATCACGGAATGGACCGTCTGCGCCTACATCAATGACGCCAGCCAGATGGGTATGAACCGTGCCATGCTGACTCTGGGGCATGAGCGAAGTGAGGAGGCAGGCATGAAATATCTGGCTCCCTGGCTGTCAGAACGTTTCCCGGAAATCCCGGTTGCTTTTGTAGACGCAAAAGAGCCGTTTCAATACCTGTGATGTACGGAGGATATAGAAGATGAAGTGGGCCAGTGCATTTAGCTATCTGCCGATCAATTATGCGGTTCCGTTGGCAGAGATAAAAGACCGGACGCAGCGGGTCATTTTTCACAATAATCTGAATGGGAATAAAATACGCCTGCGTTTATCCAACAAATATTCCCAAAAGCCGCTGACGCTTACAAGTGTTACCGTGGGTATTGTCAGGGCGGGGCGGGTGCAGGATGCTGTATCAGTATGCCGGAACAACAATACGGCCATAAACCTGGCGGCAGGGGAAGAGTGCTGGAGTGATGAGCTGGCATATCCGGTTACGGCAGGCGAAAATATAGCGGTTTCTGTTTATATAGAGGAACGGCAGGAGATCGGGAGCGTCTGTATTTTCTGGGCAGCAAACGGCGCGGCTGTCAGCGTCAGTGAGAATGGTAATTATACGTCGGGAGAAGCGTTTGAGGGACGCCCGATGGAGGAGGTCTATCAGATCGTCAGGGAGGATACCAATAAAGGAACTGTATTCTATGGGTTTACCGGCATTCAGGTGCTGACGGATGACCGCGTAAAAACAGTGGCCGCATTTGGGGACTCGATTACCCATATGTCCTATATGACGAATGCGCTTTGCGGGCGCCTTTATTCGGCTTATCCCGGACAGGCGGTATTGCTGAACAGAGGGATCGGGGGCAACCGGATCCTCCACGATGCGACCAGCGTTGACTTTATTCCCGGCGGAGGGAGCTGCTTTGGCGAGGCAGGGGTAAAGCGGTTTGAAAGAGATGTCTTTGGGGAAGAGCAGGCGGACGTCGTATTGGTGCTGGAAGGAATCAATGATATTATGCATCCGCTCCAGCTCGGGCACCCGGACGAACAGATAACATCGGATGAGCTGGTGGAAGGATATAAACAGTATATTGAGATTGCACACAGGCATCACGCGGTTATCTTTGGTGCGACGATTACGCCGTGCGGCAATGAGGAATACCCGGAGGGCTGGCTTCCTGTATTTGAAGAAATCCGTCTGAAAACCAATGATTGGATTCGGGATGGAATGGGATACGACGGATATTTTGATTATGATGCGGCGGTTCGGGACGCGGCCCGCCCCGGATATATGAAAGAAGAGTACCACACAGGCGATGGGCTGCATCCCAATGCCGCAGGGGGCGCGGCCATGGCGGAACAGGTGGATCTGGAAAAAATCATGGGTGGAATGAAGATTTAGGAGCCTGTGGGCTAAAGACTGTCAACTCCGGAATCCCACCTGCGCGGTTAGATGCCCAAAAGGCACAAAGAGATTGAAATTATGCCTGATTATGAGAGTCAAATGCCCCGCGGCTTGATGCGGGGCATTTGGTCTACACTCATTTCTGCAGCATTTTCTTCAAGCCCTTCTTTAACCTCACGGAAACAGTGTAGAGGCGCACAGAATAAAAAACATGCGCCTTTTTTGTTGTTGCAGTTTTAGCCCCTTCCCGTAATATGTTATAAATTACCAGGCCGCAATCTTAATTTTATGCAATTCATATTTTGGAAAGGAAGGTATCTGCCGATACATTTATAGATGTAACTGGCGGATGAACGGAAAGGGGTAAGTCAGAGAACTGCAGGAAACTATCCTGCGTAATCTGCGCAAGTCGTTTTCCTGTAATTCCTTAGGTACGGCATGGAAGCAACCTGCACGCCGTTTTTGCAGGCGCAGACTTCCAGACATATTAGTCAGAAAAGGAGAACTCGCCTATGAAGGAAATTTTATTTGGGGCGGCGTATTATGACGAATACATGCCCTGTGAACGGTTAGAGGAAGATATCCGGATGATGAAAAAGGCCGGGATCAATACGGTAAGGATTGCAGAATCCACTTGGAGTACCTGTGAACCACAGGAGGGGAAATTTGATTTTTCCCATGTGGACAGGGTATTGGACGCCATGGAGGAGGCAGGAATCCATGTAATCGTGGGGACGCCCACCTATGCGGTGCCTGCATGGATGGTAAAATCCCACCCGGACGTGCTTGCCACGACGGTAAAAGGCCGCGGCATCTACGGCCCGCGCCAGATCATGGATATTACCCATCCGGTATATCTGTATTATGCGGAGCGCGTAATCCGCAGGCTTATGGAACATACGGCGGGCCGGAAATGCGTGATCGGTTTCCAGTTGGATAACGAGACAAAGCATTATGGGACGGCAGGGAAGAATGTGCAGGAAAAATTTATGAAGTATCTGCGTGAAAAATTCCACAATAATCTGGATGAAATGAATGCGGCTTTCGGGCTCGATTATTGGAGCAACCGGATCAACGCCTGGGAGGATTTTCCGGATGTAAGGGGGACCATCAACGGGAGCCTTGGCGCGGAATTTGAGAAATTCCAGAGGACGTTGGTAGACGGTTTTCTGGGGTGGCAGGCAGAGATTGTACAGGAATACCGCCGCGAAGATCAGTTCATCACACAAAATCTGGATTTTGAATGGCGGGGGCATTCCTACGGGGTACAGCCGGATGTGAACCACTATCATGCGGCAAAGAGTCTTACCATCGCGGGGACGGATATCTACCATCCCTCGCAGGACGAGCTGACAGGCGTAGAGATTGCATTTGGCGGAGATATGACGCGTTCCTTAAAGCAGGATAACTACCTCATTCTGGAGACAGAGGCGCAGGGATTTCCAGGGTGGCTTCCATACAAAGGGCAGCTTCGTCTGCAGGCATACAGCCATATTGCCTCCGGGGCAAACAGCGTCATGTACTGGCACTGGCATTCCCTGCACAATGCATGTGAAACCTATTGGAAAGGGCTTTTAAGCCATGATTTTCAGGAAAATGAGACTTACCGGGAGGCCTGCATAATCGGCAGGGAGCTTCGGGAAAAGGGGAGCCGCCTCGTCAACCTGAAAAAGAGAAATGAAGCGGCCATTCTCGTAAGCAATGAAGCGCTGACCGCGCTGAAATGGTTTGGGATTGAGGCTACAGCGGCGGATAACGGAAAAATATTTTACAATGATGTGGTACGCTGGATTTACGACGTACTGTACCAGATGAACGTGGAGTGCGATTTCCTCTGGCCGGAATCGGAAAATTTCGGGCAGTATAAGATGATCGTTGTTCCAGCCCTCTACGCCGCGCCGGATAAGCTGCTTGAAAAGCTGAACCGGTATGTGGAAAACAGCGGAACATTAGTGGCTACGTTCAAGACGGCATTTGCGGATGAGAATGTGAAGGTCAGCCATGAAGTACAGCCGCGTATCATCAAATCCTGTCTGGGCATCCGTTACCACCAGTTTACATTTCCGAAGAACGTGAGGCTTTCGGGAGAGATCCTGCATGAAGGGATGGACAGCGGGCGTAAAGAGTGCGGAGCGCATAGCGATTGCATAGAACACAAAGAATACAGCGAAGGGAAAGAACGCAAAGAACTTGAAGAAAACGGTGTGGATGTGGATAAGGAAATGAAGAAGCTGGATGAGGCGAAAGTCTTCATGGAGCTTGTCATCCCGGAAACTGCGGAGACGCTGCTTGCTTATGCCCATTACAACTGGAATGGATACGCGGCGGTAACCAGAAATCATTTTGGAAAAGGAAATGCATATTATATCGGATGTATGACGGACAGCGGGCTTCTCGAAAAGATTCTGCGAAAAGCCCTCGGCGATGCCGGGATTGAATATATGGAGGAGACTCGTTTTCCGGTGATTGTCAGGAAAGGGCTTAATGATTTCGGGAAAAATGTGAGGTTTTACTTTAATTATTCCGGCAGGGAGCAGACGGCAAAGCACAGGTGCGCGGACGGAACGGAGCTTTTTACGGGCGCGCCGGTGAAGGAAGGGGAAGAGATCCGGATTCCCGCGTGGGGTGTGAAGATTGTTGAGCAATGTCAAACCGCTGCAATAGTATAATAAAAATTACCAGATTATAATTGGAAGTTTTTCAGACAATCTCATTGCATAGAAGTAATAAATGAATTATCCTTAGTGCAGGAGGTGCAAAATATGGCGAATGAAAATAAAAAAGATTTTAACGCTATGCTGCATGATAATAAGGATATGCCAAAGTTTCAGATAATTACAGACCAGAAAAGCATTGAGAAATATGGCGGAAGTAAAATGTACTTTGCCCCGCCAGTCGACTACGACAAAGTAATGAGAGCCATTCCCTTTGGTAAAGTGATTTCGGTTGGGAAAATACGAGAATATTTTGCAGAATTGAGTGGTGCAGATTTTACAGAACCTATTACAGCAGGAATTTTTGTTTCTATTGCAGCATGGGCAAGTTATCAGCGTTCTAATGATGAAACACCTTACTGGAGAACGCTGAAAGCAAACGGAGAGTTAAATGCAAAATATCCCGGCGGCGTTGAAGCACAGAAAGAAAAGCTGGAAACAGAGGGACATACCATTATTCAAAAAGGACGCAAGAATATACGGTACTATGTAAAAGACTACGAGAAAGTTCTTTTTGATTTGAAGCATGCGGCTTCCCAGCCGCCTGAACAACCATTACCCCAATCACAGCAGAGTCAGTAATACGGCAGCAGAGCGCATAGAACCAGATCTATGCGCTCTGCTGGTTTGGACGCAGCCCTTCTAATCATATTTTATGAAGTCCTTCAGGATTGCTCTAAAGCCGCTGCTGCCGGGGTTCAGATTTTTCCTATGGCGTGTACTTCTTGTCCTGCCTGTAAGGGAACTGCCATTTTTTCGGCTCATAAATTACTTCAACAAGATACTAATGCCCTCTCCACTTCCTCCGCCGAGGGCATTCCGCTCTGTGCGCCGAATTTTTCTACCGACAGCCCGGCCGCCGTATTGGCATATCTGAGCGCATCGTGGATGCTGTCCCCGCATGCAAACCGCAGTGCAAACGCCCCGTTCAGGGTATCTCCGGCTCCGGTGGTATCCACAACCTGAGACTTCCTCGCCGGGACTGTCAGGACTTCTCCCGTTTTCAGGCAGGTGGAGACGCCTTTTGAGCCTTGTGTGACTACCAGCTTCTCCGGGTATTTTTCCAGCAGCCGCTCCGTCGGGATATCATTGCCAAAAATCAGCCCCGCCTCATGTTCATTGGGCGTAAGGCAGGTCACCTTGTCCACGATTTCCATCGGTACTTTTGCAGCCGGAGCCGGGTTCAGGATAACGGGGATGCCGTTCTCCGAGCAAAATTCTATGACATAATGTACTGTGTCCAGCGGAATCTCATGCTGCAGCACGACCATGTCATATGTCTTTAATCTTTCTTTGATACCATCCACATACCTTTTGTCCACGCGTCCATTTGCCCCTGCAATGATTACGATCGTATTATCCTGTTCTCCCACGGTAATTATGGCGAGTCCGGTAGGGATGCCGTCAAGGATCCCGATATGTTCTGTGCCTACCCCGTTTTTCTTCAGATTTTCCAGCATGTTCCTGCCGTTGCCGTCATTGCCGACGCAGCCGAACATTTCCACTTCGGCGCCAAGCTTTGCCATTGCGGCCGCCTGATTTGCACCTTTTCCGCCCGGGGTATATGTGATGTCACTGCCGTACACAGTTTCCCCTTTTAACGGAATCCGTTCCGATAATACAACCATATCCGTATTAATGCTGCCTACCACTGCAATCTTTCTGTGTTTTTCCATATTTCCACTGCTCCTTTGCCGTCCCCGGAGCCTTTAAGCCCGGGATCAATGAGATTACATCCATCATATCATACATTGCTCTTTGAGGATAGCCATAATCTAATCTCATTTTTACCAATCTCATTTTCAGGGCATTACTGCATGCCCTGATTTTAAAGAGCAGCGCCCGTTTGTGCCAAAAGTAATACGTTTCAGGTCATTTTAGAAAACGACCCGGCGTAATGTGTTATTTTCTTAATATCAAAAAATACGGAGGATAAGAAAATGAAAAACAAAAGGATGTTTGGCGTTTTATTTAGTTTTGCGCTGTACGGCGCGGCATTTTCCATTCCGGTCCGCGCGGCGGGGCTGGAGGTGCAGGATAGGATTGACAAAAAGATATCTGCTGTCTATAATGAATTCACATTTTAATTTTTGCAGATAGTGAGTGTAGGACGGCAATTATGGCATACAATGATTTTGACGAGAGAGGTGTTTATATCATGAAAGAGGTTCCTTCCAAAAGGCGGGTGATCCTGGCGGCAGCGCGTCAGGCATTTCCCTGTACAATCCCAATCTTTGCGGGATTTTGGTTCCTTGGGCTGACCTATGGGATCTATATGAACATTTCAGGATTCAGCTTTCTCTATCCAATGGCCATGAGCTTTATCATATATGGCGGCTCTCTGGAATTTATAGCAGTGGAAATGCTGTTGTCTCCTTTCGCGCCGTTACAGACTTTGGCCATGGCGCTGTTGATTCAGGCAAGGCATCTGTTCTATGGGATTTCCATGCTGGATAAGTTCAGGGGAATGGGCTGGAAAAAAATCTATCTGATCTTCGGGATGTGCGATGAAACATTCTCCATCAATTATTCCGCACAGGTTCCGGACGGTGTGGACAGAGGGTGGTTTATGTTTTTTGTGACATTGTTCAACCATTTATACTGGTGTTCGGCAGCCACAGCCGGGGGCATACTGGGTTCCCTGATCTCCTTTGATACGGAAGGGCTGGACTTTGTCATGACGGCGATGTTTGTGGTGATCTTTCTGGAACAATGGCTCAAAGAAAAGAAGCATTACAGTGCGGTGATCGGAGTCGGCGTTTCCGCGCTCTGCCTTTTGATATTTGGAGCGGATTCCTTTATGATTCCAACCATGGCCTGTATTTTGTGCCTTCTGACCGTATTCCGCCAATCCATTGAAAAGGCAGGTGATTTATCATGAGTTTGCCGCAGCAGGTAATTACGATCGCGCTCTGTGTATTTGGGACCATGGCCACAAGATTTTTACCGTTTCTATTATTTTCGTCAAAGAAGCCTACGCCAAAGTACATACAGTATCTGGGAAATGCGCTGCCCTCCGCCATATTCGGTATGCTGGTGGTGTACTGCCTGAAAAATGTTGAGGTTCTGTCCGGAAGCCGCGGCCTGCCGGAATGCATCGCAATTCTTGCGGTGGTGGGAATTCATTTGTGGAAACGGCAGATGCTTTTGTCGATTGCAGGCGGGACGGTATGTTATATGGCGCTTGTGCAGTTTGTGTTCTGAGGAATGATTGGGGTCAGGAACTGTACAAAAATACATGATTCGAAAGAGGACTGCTTATGGAATTTATCAGGAAATCCTGTACAGCCGATGCATCAAGGCTGGCAGAGATATTAGTTTTTACCAAAAGAATGAATTATCGTTCTATTTTCCGCAACGATAAAGTATCCTTCGGAGAACTGCAGGTACTTCCTCTGGCTCAAAAATTTATTGCAGATCCGCGGAGCCTTGAACATATCTGGGTATATGACGACGAATTTGTAAAGGGAATGGTTCATATTGAAAATAGCTGGATTGAGGAATTGTATGTAGATTCTTTCTTTCAGGGGCAGGGGATTGGAGCGGCGCTGATTGAGTTTGCCATAGAGAGATTTCACGTAAAATATCTGTGGGTATTGGAAAAGAATCATGGGGCGGCGAGATTTTACCGGTCTCATGGATTTGTATTTACACAGGAACGGCGGCTGCAGGAGGGTACAGAGGAGTATCTTATTAAGATGGAAAGGGGGAGGCAGACGTCAGGCGGCGACGCCTGTATTTTGGGGGCAGGAGAATGGATGGAGACAGGCAGCAAACGATAAGGAGGAGAAAAATGGATTTGAAAAATTTTAAATGGACAAGGAAACCGGAAAGTTTCGAGATCGATCAGGATACGATTGAGATTACTACAAAGCCGCACACGGATCTGTGGCAGCGGACGTACTATCATTTTCAAAATGACAATGCTCCGGTTCTTCAGATGGAAACAGAAGAAAACTATTTTAGTTTTACAGTGAAGACAGAATTTTATGACAGCCGCCACCGGTTTGACCAGTGCGGCGTCGTGATGTACCTTGACAGCGAGAACTGGCTGAAAGGCTCGATCGAATATGAGAATGAGGAATTTCAGCATTTGGGCAGTGTTGTGACGAACCAGGGATATTCGGACTGGGCAACCACCGAAATAGACGCCGCTGTAAAATCCATGTGGTATCGCTTAAGCCGGAGGGAGGACGATTATTGTATCGAATGCTCCCGGGATGGGGTTACATTCAGCCAGATGCGGATCTGCCATATGCACCGCGGGCATGGGAAGATACAGTTTGGCATCTATGCCTGTTCACCGGAGGATTCCTCGTTCAAAGCTGTATTTTCGAATCTGCAGATGACAGAATGCCAGTGGCAGGCTCATGACGGGCAGCAGCCGGATTAAAAGCAGGGGATGCCGCCGGCATCCCCCACGGGAATAATGGATGCATCTTTTCAGTCAATCACTTTGATGGATGTGATCTCAGGCTGGTCATCCGCCTCTACGGTTCCGTTGTCATCCTGAACAGGCGTATCTTCACAGATCTTATCAACAAGTTCCATTCCTTCCGTCACATGGCCGAAAGCGGCATAGTTCCCATCCAAAAACAGGCTGTCCTCATGGACAATAAAGAACTGGGAAGAAGCGCTGTCGGGGTCGTTGGCTCTTGCCATGGAGATGACTCCACGTTTGTGGGAAATGTCGTTTTCCACGCCGTTTTGGGAAAATTCTCCTTTAATTTCTTTATCGGAACCTCCGGTTCCGTTACCCCGCGGATCCCCGCCCTGAATCATAAAACCGCTCATAATCCGGTGGAAGGTCAGGCCGTCGTAGAATCCCTCTTCAGCCAGACGGATAAAGTTGGTGACAGTAATGGGCGCGGTATCTGCATCCAGTTCTGCTTTTATCGTGCCGTAATCTTTTATTTCAATTTCTATATGATGGAATCCTTTGAGCGCGTCTTCTTCCTCTTCCGGGGAATTATCTTTTTCCGTATCCGCTTGCGGTGTACCCCCGCTGTCCGCCTGTGATGCCTCTTCTTTTGCCCCGCATCCAAAAAGGACGGCGCTTAAAAGGGTGATGCACAGGATATATGAGAATAATTTCTTCATGATGTTACCTCCTACTCGTTTTCTACAATTTAAAAGTTATCTTACCATAAGTGCGGCGAGATTTCAAATATGTATATTTCTATCAAAACGGGGAGTTATCCCGGAATCAAAATTCAATCGGGACGTCCGTTCTAAAACAGAAAATTGAAAAAGGCCATAGAGTGTGATATGATAAAATGAATTTATAATTCCCTTTGCAGGAACAACATACCTAAAAGGAATCCTGACGCCCACGGCCTTTTTGCGGTTTCCGGCAGAAAGCTCCTGCAAAGGGCATCCAACCACACATGAAAGGGGTCTTTTTAATGAAATTAAAACGATTGCGCCGTCTGGCGGCTTTGTCCGCAGGAGCAATTCTTCTTCTGTCAGCCTGCTCTCTGATCGGGAAAAAACAGGATGCAAACAGGGAGAGCCTGACCTGGGGAACCAGGGTCGGTTATACGGATTTTCTGGATCTGGCGGCCAGGAAGTATCCGGATATTCAACTGGAATTCGGCGCTTACGCAGGCGCCAACCCTACGGCCTACAGTTGGACGCAGATGCAAAGGGACGACATCCCGGATATCTTTATCACCTCCCGGGTGCTTGATAAGGAGTTGGCAAAAGAACATTTGGCAGATCTGTCAGATTATGATTTTGCCGACGGAATTTCCGATGTTTTTCTGGATCAGTGTACGATTGACGGAGGGATCTATCTTCTGCCGATCAACAATACGATGTACGGCATTTACTATAATCAGACACTGATGGAAGAAAAGGGATGGGAAGTTCCCACGGATTTTGCAGAACTGGAAAGCCTGTGCGCCCGGATCAGGGACGCGGGCATGACTCCCGGGCTGGTAGGCACAGCGCTTGCGGACAATCCATTTCTGGCGGTATTTAATCTGGCCAAAACCGACTGGCTGAGCACCCCGGCGGGGGCAGAATGGGAACAGGGGTTTCTGGCAGGCAATGCAACGGCCGCAGGTACATGGGAGCCTACCATGGAGTATGTCCAGCGTTACATAGATATCGGGATGTTCAGCACAGATCCGGAGGATCGGAGCAATCAGGAACTTATTCAGGAGGAATTGGGAAACCGGAGGGCTGTGTTCTGTACAACGCTGCTGGATGTGGCCAATACAGAGCTGCCTAACGGAGATGAATTGGGAATGATGCCATACATTAGTGAGGACGGCAGCAAAAACAGCTACATCTATTATCCTGACGCGTATATCGGTATCAGCAGCCGTCTTACCCTGCCGGGCAATGAGGAAAAGCTGGAGGATGCGTTAACGCTTTTGTCCCTGCTTTATTCGCCCGAGGGACAGGCTTCGTTTATCACGGAGCGGACGCCCTGCGCTTTGAGTGTGTTGGATGAAGCCGACGTATCAGAGGACTCTCTTGTCTATGATGCATGGCAGGCGCAGCGTCAGGGAAAGGTTTTTCCGGTGACCTACACCCACTGGGAGCAAGTCCTTACGGATATAGGGCGGGTATATAAGGAGTGGTTCCGGGGGAGGGAAGGTATGGACGGCCCTGCCTGTATTGCCTTGATGGACGAACTGCAGACCAGTTATCTGGGGCGCGCCGAGACGGCAGATTACTGCGAGAGCACCGCAGATTTTACGCTGGAAGAAACCGCAATACTCTCAGGCAAGGCTTTGGGCAGCAGCGTGGGAGCGGATGCGGCTATGATTCCGATTGCGCCTTTCTATAAGAAGGGGAATCTTCTGAACGCAGGCATCAGCGGAAAACTCTATAAAGGGATGATCGACGCAGAAGGAATTACCGCTGTTTCCCCCAGTTATGACGGAGAATATGCCATCCTGACTATGACCGGGGCACAGGCCAGGGAACTGGCGCAGGAGGGATTTGATATTGCAGGAGACAAGGAACCTTATCCGTATGTCCTTGTAGCAAAAGGTGGCGAACTGGAGGAAGATCAGACGTATCAGGTGGCGTTTCTGATGGAGAGCTACACTCATGAGGCAGGAGAGCTTTACGAGGCACGGATTGAGAATGGTTCGTTCAGGACATTTTTGAGGGAATGGCTGAAAGCGCAGCAGAGCGTTTCCCCGGATGGGAATCCGTGGGAATAAGCGCGGCACAGTTACGCAGTTTGAGGCGATGTGGGAATGCGTGCATTTCCCTATCGCCTCAAACTGCGCAATGACAGGAACCGTAAAAATGAAAAAGATCTTATGCCGCAAAAAGCTTATGGCAAAATCACGCCGCGCGTGGAATCGTTCCTGCCTACACGCACCGCAGCCTCTCCACCACGCTCTGCCTGCCGGCTTTCCGATAAAATAAAAGCGGCACCAGCGAAGTGATGATCAGCAGGACAGGCAGGCACAGAACGACGGGAATCACGGTAAAATGATATACAAATGCCCATCGGTTCTGGATATCCGGAATCTGGCAGATCAGCCAGCCCAGAGGGTTGCCCGCAGTAGCTGTAAGCACCGCGGCGCTGAGGATGTAGGCCATGCTTTCCCAGACGAGCATTTTTTTCATCTGCCGCCCTCCCATGCCGATGGCGCTGAGCATGGCCAGTTCTTTTTGCCTTGTAAGGAGCCCTGTAACTGCGATATTCGTAAAATTCAGGATCCCGATGGCTCCCAGGATCAGGCTCATGAATCCTCCGATCAGTGAATATGCCCGTTTCGACTGTTCATATTCGGCTTTCAGCGTTTCAAAGGAAATGTAAACCTTGTCTGAGCCTTCGGCCAGTTGTGCCGTGATTTTTTCCGCTTCCTGCCGACGGCTTTTCTCCACGTCATAAACCACGCTGAGAGGCTGTTTTTCTCCATACAGTTCTGCAAATTCACGCTCCGGCAGGATGACGTAGACACCTAAGTTAGAAAACGTACGGCTTGTCAGGGTATAGGGGAGCCCTCCAACGGCCATCACAGTATATTCTTTCTTCTGGCCGTCCCGGCCTTCCAACGTCAGACGATCCCCGGGCTGATACAGCGGCGAATGCTGGATATCGCTGTATATCACATACGAACCCCCGGCCCATTTTTGAGCGTCAAATGTACCTGAGAGATACTCTGCATGTTCGGTCATCAGATTGCCCGTGGCCGCATAAGCATATATATCATCCTGGCCGGTCTGGAGCGGCCAGTACGGAAGCTCCATTCCCTGCTCTTCCTCCCGGGCAAGCCGTTCCATCACATCATCGGAAAGATCGATCAGGCCCTCTTCACAATAGACCTTGTCGAATCTTGTCAGGCCGGGAATCTCTCGGACTGCCTCCTCAAATTCTCTGTCAATCCCCTCCAGATTCTTTTCCGCCAGTCCGGGCATATTGACCGTCCAATCGGTGACTTCAAAATCCCCGTTGGTCTGGGACGCTGCATACTTCTCGAGATCAAAGCCCTGAAGGATTGTATATGTGGTATTCATAAGAGTCAGGCTTAAAAACAGGGACAGGATGACAAGCACCGCTTTTTTCCCTTCGCGGCGCAGGTTCCGGAAAGCGAGGAGTAAGGAAGCATCCTTTCGCCATCCGGGGCATGCTGTCACGGGGAGCTTTGCAGACCGCGTCTTTGTGTGGAGCAAACGGGTCTTCATGCTGTTTTTCCGCGGATTTCTCCGCCCTTTTTTCTTCCGCGCCGGGCTTTCTCCGATATAGTGTACCGCTTCGATCGGAGAGACGCCCGCCGCGGTTCGTCCGGGAGAACGGAAGCTGACCCAGACGGTCAGCAAACTAAACAACGCCGCGCCGATCAGGACCAGAGGAGAGACGGCATAATCCTCAAATCCATGCACATCAATCAGGGACGATACGAAGGGCAGCATCATTTTTCCCAGTGCATATCCGGCAATCAGCCCAGCCGGGATTCCCATACACGCCAGCTGCATGGCCTGGCGAAACACGATCTTGCGGAGCTGTTTTCCGGATGCGCCGATGGTCTTCAGGAGGCCGTAAAACTGGATATCCTGCGTAACGGAAAGATAAAATACATTGTAAATGATCAGATATCCAGAAATGAGTATCGCTCCCAGCAGGACGCCTCCCGCCAGAAACAAGGCGGGATCTGGGTGGAATTCATCATACACCGGATTGACCCCCATTGGCGTATTTTCGGGCAGTCCTGCCCGCTGCAGCAGATCCTCCAGCTTGCCGCGGACATTCCAGGTGTGGGAGAAATTTATTTCAGCCCCCACGCTTCCATTATAAGGCGCGCCGTCTTCATAGCGGGTCATCAGGGTGGGCACCGTCTCTTCACTGTAGCTTTTTGATACCCATGCCATCTGCGCCGGGCAGAGAGGGTCGCCGTCCCAGACGCCGCACAGGGTAAAGGTATCCTCATAAATAGTTCCATCCACATCGATGGGAAATGTGATCCGGCTTCCCGGTTCGTCGGGAAGCTCCAGGGCTTCCAGGACAATGCGGGAAGTTGCGATCTCTGTTTTTTTCCGGGGCATGGTTCCTTCCGTCGGATAAGACATAAAACTTTGGGCTACAAAGTCCTGCGCATAGCGCACCTCTGTGTTTACCCGTTTCAGGCGTTCGTCCGCGCCCCTTCCTGTAAGGATGGAATATCCGATCTTTTCAAAGCCGCCGGCTGTTTTTAATTTTTCATATTCGGGCATGCACAGGTATTTGACCGACGCGTGGTTTGTTCCTCCGGTTGTGCGCATCTGCGCCTGCCTTATCTGCTCCAGGACGCCTCCGCCGATGGTAAACAATGTGGAGAACAGAATGGAGGTCAGGATAATGGCGCCGATAGCGACGGCATTCCGCTGCCTGCTCTTTTTCATCTGCCGCCCTGCAAGCAGTCTGAGGGCTTCCCTATTTTTCACCTGAAACATCTGTGTGCGCCTCCTTTCTGCCGTCGGCGCCGTTTTGGACTTTGCCGGGATATTGCACGGTTTCCATAGCCCGCCCGTTCTGTCCGGGCCAAATGCCGCCTGCCGTCACCCGTCCGTCTTCAATTCGGATGATGCGGTCTGCCGTCTGTGCGATTTCCGGGTTGTGGGTGATCATCACCATGGTCTGCTGGAATCGCTGGTTGCTGGCTTTCAGAAATGCGATCACGTTCTGGCTGGTTTTGCTGTCAAGATTTCCTGTAGGCTCATCGGCAAGCAGGATAGAAGGCTTGCTCACCAGCGCCCGGGCGATGGCAACCCTCTGCTGCTGGCCGCCGGAAAGCTGGTTGGGGAACTGTCCCAGTTTCTTTTCGATTTTTAGGAGGCTCACGATTTCCTGAAAATACGCTCCATCAATCTTTCCACCGTCCAGAAGAACCGGCAGGATAATATTTTCACGGACATTCAGCGTCTGTACCAGATTATACTGCTGAAATACAAAACCAATGTTGCGCCGTCGGAAGACGGCAAGCTCTTCATCGTTCATGTCGGATAACTCCTTATCTCCCACTTGGACCTTTCCTTCCGTGGGAGTGTCCAGGCCGCCAAGGATATGAAGCAGCGTAGATTTTCCTGAACCCGACGTGCCCACAATGGCGGCAAACTCTCCGTAATAAATATCCAGATCAATACCGTCCAGTGCTTTTGTTACATGTTCCCCTGAATCATAATATTTTTTCAGGCCTTCAGCTCTTAAAATAACTGTTTTCATGATTGATACCTCCTGTTTTTTCCTGATCCGATTATAACAGGCAGATGTCACGGCCTTATCACAACAATATCACAATACAGTGACATTTTCCAGCGACGATTCACGGGGTTGTGGCTCTGTTGCACTTCCTTATTGAGAATCATGCGAAGGTACAGTATAATGTTGCATGTAAACTTCGTTGAAAGGATGGGGGCGCTATGAAAAAAATTCTGGTCGTTGAAGACGATAAAAGCCTGAACGACGGACTGGTATATGATATGCAAGAGGAAGGATATGAGGTATATTCTGCGCTGGCCGCATCCCCGGCGCTTAAAATTTTCAGGACACAGGAAATAGATCTTGTCCTGATGGACGGAAATCTGCCGGACGGCGACGGCTATACGCTCTGCAGGCAGATGAAGCAGATCAGGGATATACCGGTTGTTTTTTTGACGGCGCGCGATATGGAACTGGATGAAATGAGAGGATTTGACTGCGGGGCGGACGATTATATCACAAAACCATTCAGCACGGTTCTGCTGCACAAAAGAATTCAGGCGGTACTTAAACGGGCGGGACGGAATACGAAGCAGAATGTATATTCGGACGGGTATCTGACCGTGGATTTTGATACATCCAATGTGACGGCCGCCGGGAAGCCGTTGATCCTGACTCCGACAGAATACAGACTGATGAAGCTGCTGATCGATAACAACGGGAAAGTATTGACCCGGCAGATGATCCTGGATCGTCTTTGGGACGCAAACGGAAATTACGTAGACGAACATGCTTTGACGGTCAATATCGGCCGGCTGCGGGGGAAACTGGAAACGGATGAAAATAAATATATCAAAACGGTTTATGGAATGGGATATATGTGGATTGGAGGACTGTTATGAAATGCTTTTCATTGAAACGGCTGAACCGCTGTGCGGTTGGAACCTGTATATTGATGCTGCTGTCCATTCCCCTTTTGACAGGATCCGGGCTTTATTGGGCGCCGTATGTTATACTGGCGGCAGGGGCGGTTGCATTTCTGGCGCTTTTTTTTGCCTATGAGCGCAAGGTGTCAGATTTTTTAGATCAAGTGAATGAAAATATGGATCAGATGCTTTCGACGCGGAGCGGGCTCAGGCTTCCCCAGGTACAGGACAGTGAGAGTGCGTTTGCCCGTTTTGTATCAAAGCTGTCGCGGCTTTACGAGGCTTTGCGGATTGCGCAGACACGGACGGAGGATGAGAAATGCGCCATGCAGGGAATGATCGCAGACCTTTCCCATCAGATTAAGACGCCGGTTACAAATATAAAAATGGATCTGGAGCTGTTGTCTTCCAGGAAGATGCCGCAGGAAAAACAGCAGGAATTTTTGGACAGGACACTGCATCAGGCGGATAAGATGGATTTTCTGATCCAGTCGATCATAAAAATGAGCCGCCTGGAAAGCGGCGCGATCCAACTGGCGCCGCAGTATGCCGACCTTGCCCGGACTCTGGCAAACGCGCTGTGCAGTATCGGTGCGCAGGCCGGGAAGAAAAAGATGGATATTTCCGTAGAATGCCCGCAGCCGTTTATGGTCCGGCATGATCCCAGGTGGACAGAAGAAGCGATTTTTAATCTGCTGGATAACGCTGTAAAGTATACGCCTGAAAATGGAACGATACAGGTCCGGGCGGAAATGAGAGAAGCAGGGGCCTATTTGTCTGTCTCCGATAATGGAAAGGGCATCCCGGAAGAATGGCAGGGAGCAGTCTTTTCCAAATTCTTCCGAACCCCGGACGTACACAATATGCCCGGCGCAGGCGTGGGGCTCTATCTTACCCGGCAGATTCTCGAAGCGCAGGGGAGCTACGTCACAGTCAAATCTATCTGCGGCAGTGGAAGCACGTTTTCGATTCAGTTTCTGTGACGGATACTGTATCGTCAAAAAGAAGCTGTACGGAAACAGGTACATACCACATATCGTTCGGGTTTCCAACGGATATATTGGTAGAATACAGCAATTTCCGACAGCTTCTTTTCAAAAAAGCGGATGCTCCGCATATCGATAAATATCAGGCTTTCTTCCTTTCAAAGAATTTATCAATATGCATTTTGATATCCTCAAGCTTTAACTGCTTGGACAGATATCCTTCCGGCTTCAACGAAATTACATTTTTTACACTTTGCTGGTCAACTCTTCCGGTCAGGAAAAATACCGGGATATCGGCAAATTCTTCTTCTGAACGAATCATGCCCAGCACCTGTCTGCCGTCGCAGACCGGCATTTCATAATCCAGAAGGACCAAATCCGGCCGGTTCAGGGTAATGGTACGGATTGCCGCGGTTCCGGACTGGGCCAGGGCAACCTCATAATCGCTTTCCAGCAATTCTTTCATGCCCTGCCGGATCGTAAGAGAGTCGTCCACGATCAGCACCTTTTTCTTGGGATTTTCCTCATTCTTTTCTTTCTTTTTCAGATATTCGTTCACCTCAGCCATTGCATTGTCGACATGGATCGCGGTTCCTACGCCGTTCTCGAGCAGATGGGGGGCAATGGCGCAGTATGCGAGATATCCGGCTCCTGTATCAAAGAGCAGGCTGAACTGCATTTTTTTCTGCTCATAGACCTTCAGGAACTGTTCATATGTCAGAAGATTTTCTTCCAACAAGCCCTGTATGTCTGTATTCGGCAAATGATCCTTGATGCGTTCGACGAACTGCTGCGCCGTATATCTGCTGGCGTTGATCAGCATAGTATCCAGTTTGTTGGTTTTAAGCCCCATCACCTTTCCGACAGTGTTGATCAGCAGCTTTTCTTCAAAGACTAAGATGATCTCCCACTTTTCATCGTTCTTTGTGCCATAGACCAGACGGTAATATACCCCTCTTCCGAATTTTTCACCGCCATAGCTTCCGCTGACCAGATGAGACTCCAACTGGAACATATCATACACAAGCTGGATAATGGTCTTCTTCATGACTTCGTGCTCTTCCTCCATCAGGAGATTGACCCAGCGGCTGTCCTTCGCGCCTGTGATCGCCTGGTCCTCCGTCAGGGTATGTCCGATCAGCCATCCGGTGCAGACGCCCAGAAAATGGTCTACCGCATCCGGGGAATAGTCGGTCTGCTCCAGCTCTCTCTCCAGCGCCGGGAGCGTATTCGTCCGAAAATCGTTGTGAATCTGCTTGTGACGCTTATAGTTTACATAACTGATGGAAGCCATATAGTTCTCTTCATCAGAAAAATGCTTTATCACATGTTCTTTAAAATATTTAATCCCCTCCTGGCATACCCACTGGCTTTTCTTCTCCTCCTTTCCGAAAGCAAAAAGCTTGTTGATGATTTTAAAAAGCCTCTTGTGCTCTTTGTCGATCGTATCCACCCCGACATTGTACTCGTCCTTCCATACAATTTCATTGTACATGTAAAATCCTCCTTTATCACAGTGAAAATCAGGCTTTCTGTGGATTATATGTTGGGAACCCCTCTCCCTGTATTGAAAACAATATCTGCCGGAAATGACTGCTTATAAAAGCAGTAGATAAAAAATAGTATTCCGGTTAACATACGATGTTGTTCGCCACCTATTACTATAGCATATAATACGAAAGATTTGTTAGGTTATTTTTGTATTTTTTTAACAAAATCGGAAATAATTTTTCCCGCGAGGATTTCTTTATAATCCTCATAATTCCGTTCCAACAGCGCCGGGGTATCCAGCCCATAGGGGCATTTTTCCCTGCATTTCCCACAATGCAGGCAGCCCTCGACCTTCTTCATCATGGCCTGTGATTCTTCGGTGAGCTGTGCGGCGGAAGGCGCTCTCCTGATGAGGAGGGACATTCTGGCGCAGGTTTGGATCTCAATACCGGCCGGACATGGCATGCAATATCCGCAGCCCCGGCAGAATTCACCCTGTAGTTCGTCCTGGTCACGGCGGATCACGTCCGAAAGCCCGCCTTCTAAGACGGGCTCCTTCTCCTGGTAGGAGAGGAATTCATCCAGCTCTTTTTCGCGCTGGATCCCCCAGATAGGAAGCACATTCTCAAACTGCATCATATATGCATAAGCGGCGGCTGAATTGGTGATCAGCCCGCCGGCCAGAGCTTTCATCGCAATGAATCCCATGTCTGCTGCCTGGCATTTTTTCACCAGATCCAGCTCCTGCCTGGATGAAAGATAGCTGAAAGGGAACTGCAGCGTATCGTAAAGTCCGCTTTCAACCGCTTCCCCGGCAACCGCCAGACGGTGGTTCGTGATGCCGATATGGCGGATTTTCCCCTGCTCCTTAGCCTTTTCCATTGCTTCATAAAGCCCGCTTTTGTCACCCGGCTTGGGACAGAAGGGAATATTATGGAACTGATAGAGATCCAGATAATCGGTTTTCAGATTCCGAAGCGTGGTTTCCAGATCCTTCCAGAAGGCGTCCGCCGTTTCCGCGCCGGTTTTGGAGGCGATATAGATTTTATCCCGCCGGTCTGAAAAGGCCAGGCCTAATTTTTCTTCGCTGTCCGTATAGAAGCGGGCGGTATCGTAAAAATCAACTCCGCGGCTGTAGGCCTTGTGGAGCAGATATACGGCGTCCTCCGCGGAAATCCGTTGGATCGGGAGTGCGCCGAAGCCGTTTTTGTTTACTGTAATCCGGGTTTTTCCAAGTGTAATCTTTCTCATCGTTTTCTCTCCAATACTTTTGGTGTCGTCGTCTGAATTGCCCTGTATGTATTACAAAACACAGGGCAGTTTCCCAGGAACTGTAAAAAACTGTACGGTTCCTTACATAGGTTTTAGATTTTTATGGAGCCTGTCCACCATCCACGCGATCCGTTTTTCACGTCCGGCATCTGTCTTTGCGTCAAAATAAGCCCGCGTATAGGTTTTCTTTACTGATAAGGACATGGCTTTCCAATTTGTGAAGGCAGGCTCATATTCTTCCAGCAGCGCGGAAAGCAGGTCAATCTGATCTTCTGTAACAGCCGTAGGTTTTGGGGCGTCCCACTGACCGTTTTGTTTGGCTTCCTCTATTTTCTTTCTGCCGAAATCGGTCATAAGCCCCCGTTCTTCAAGGTTTTTCACCAACGCCTTATTCTTCTCTGACCATTTGCTCTTCTCTCTGCGCATAGAAAAATATTTCTTATAAGCGTGATCGTCAATGCGCTGCATCTGTCCGTCAATCCATCCAAAACAAAGCGCTTCCTCAAGCGCTTCTCCTGCTTTTATGGTTTTCGGCCCGCCGGCCTTGCCGAATAAAAGCCAAACGCCGTCATTTGACAGGCAATGCTCATGAAGCCATTTCCGAAAATCTTCCCTGTTGGCAAATTCCATAATATCGCTCATTCTGTATCCCTTTCTACGGTTCCTTAGCCCGCTTTATGAAACATTTCGTTCGGAAGTTATCTTATTTTACCACTGCTGCGCTGCATGTACAAGCAAAAAAGAACGCAGTCTATCTTCAAGTAAAGCGGGATAAAAAAGCCGCGCCACCTCCCTGCAGGAAGTGACGCGAAAGGAAATGCAGAAGCCGCTTGATGAAGAGCTGATCTCTAAATCTTATAATTGACCCGTTTCCCGGCGCCTTCAACGGATTCTCTTGTGACAGAATCCAGAGCGCCGGCGGGAATCGGCCTCCCGATACTCCAGGAAGGGTCGGCAGATTTCGCGGCCTGTATCAATGCCTGACGGTAGGACCGTTCGTATTGCTGCATGGTATAACCCGCGGCCAGACGGTCATTTTTCCGGGTTCTCCGGTACAGATTGGTGTATACGTCGGAACGTTTTGTTGTATCACCGTTCAGGACGCCGTTTTCGCGCAGGAATTCCTTCTTCGTCTGTTGGAACATCTCTTCTTTGCTGATTTCGGGGATAGAGATGATGCGCTTTTGGCTGGCTGCATTTTCGTCCGTCAGTAAAAGGCCTGCCAGGCCTGTGGTCGGGTCAATGTAATCCCCGTCCCTGTCATAACACTTCATAGAATTTTTAATGGCCTGGACGTTTGTAAACATTGCTCCGTTGCCGTTTTGCATCATTTCTTTTATCGCGGCTTTGTACTGGTTGCTGTTTGTGTTGATGCCTGCCGCCTTTAATTGCGCCTGCACGGAACGGCTGTTCAACTGCGATAACTGGAAACTGCCGGGAATGGTTGACTTCGGCGTTCCAGGCAGGCTCTGAAACAGATATGTGTAATCAATAATCCTTTGCATAACGGAAACCTCCTTGCTCTATGATCAGGAACTGTAGGGAAATGAAATATCCCGCGCAGCTTGCCGCACTGGAAATCAGATGCCCCATCAGCTTGCCGCGGGGTATTTGACTTATAATTCCTTACAAAATACATTCACACAATGACCTTCGTCTGTACCTATAAATATATATCGTCATCCGTCCCCTGAAAATTAGCAGAATTTTCGTTTTTTGAAGGGTTCTTTTATTTTGCGGAAACCAGTGATTGATATTTTTCATAAATTTCCTTTGCACGTTCCGCTACAATTTTCCTGAGGTACGCGGGCTCTATAATATCTGCCTGTGTTCCGAAGGATAGTAGATACCCTATGAGCCATTCATCTTCCGGCATCTCAACAGATACGATCAGATCTCCATTTTCCATTTTGCTTACATGGTTTTTATCAAATTCATCGTAAACACGATATGCCATATATTTTGGAAAACACAGTACGATTGTATTGCAGGCATTGGATGGCTCATCGGATTCTGGAAATGATTTTTTGCAAAAACCGTCTGTGAGAACTTCCAAATCTATAATGCGGGTCAGCTTAAAAATGCGATAATCTTGTTTTTCCGTACAATATGCTTTTAAATACCAGGACATGGATTTATAGGACATTTTCAGCGGCTCGACGATTCTTTGGCTGATTGTCCCACAGGAATTTGCATAAGTGATTTTTATACATTTTTGATGGATTACCGCTGATTTCAGTAATTCAAATTTCGTATGGTCCGTTTCCCTGTTTCCCCATCTGGAAAAATCTACTTCAATCCAATTTTCCGAGCTGAGATTAAATATTGCAGAAAGCTTCTGCAGGGTCTGATGGCTGCTGATATTTTTTGCAGAATTTATGCTTTGTAAAGCTGTTAAAATTTCCTGCTTTTCTTCTTTTGACAATACCGCTTTATCTAACACAAAATCATTCATTAAATGAATGCCGCCGTTTCGTCCTGTTTCCGCATAAACAGGAATGCCTGCGCCGCTTAGGGCGTCAATATCCCTGTAAATCGTCCTTACGGATACTTCCAGTTTTTCCGCTAATTCCGGAGCAGTAGCCTGTCCTTTATCGAGTAAATGATATACAATCTTAAATAATCTGCTTTCCTGCATTGCCGTTGTCTCCTTGCCAGTAGAATATCAGAAAAATCCTGACACGCTGTGTCAATATATATTATAATTTTTTTAGCAGATGATATCAACTGTGCAAATATAGAGTCCTGTCTTTTACCGGGGTCTATTATAAACTTTTCAGCCAGGATTTCTACATCCGGGATATACGGCGCAGGATTTTCTTTCTGCTGTATTGAAAGCCGTCTGCCGGTATGTTATGATGTGCCATGAAACAAACAGCGATATGGAGAATGACAATGGCAAAAATCTTATTATTGGAAGACGATACAAGCCTCAACCGGGGCATCAGCCTGAAACTGGAAAAAGAAGGGTACCAGGTATTGAGTGCAGTCCGGGTCACTCAGGCGGAGGAACTGTTCCGGGAAAATGAAGTGTCCCTGATCATCAGCGACATTACCATGGAGGATGGGGACGGGCTGGAATTCTGCCGGGGTATCCGCAGGGTCAGCGACGTCCATCTGATCTTCCTGACCGCGCTGGATCAGGAGGTGGATATTGTAAACGGCTACGATGCCGGAGCCGACGACTACATTACCAAGCCATTCAGCCTGATGGTACTGATCTCGAAGGTAAACGCGCTGATGCGCAGGATCGGGCAGACCCGGGAAGAACACGGGCAAATGCTGTTTTCCCGGGGCATCCGGGTGCAGCGCCGGGAGATGCGGGTCTATAAAGGGGAGGAAGAGTTGTGCTTAAGCAAGAAGGAAATGCAGCTCTTGTTCTATTTTTTGGAATATCCGAAGCAGATCATTTCCAGGGAGCAGATTCTGGAGGCCGTGTGGGACATGGACGCTCTGTTTGTGGACGACAATACGGTTCCGGTGACGATCAGCCGCCTGAAAAAGAAGATCGCCGGAGATGAAGACTACGAGTACATCAAAAATGTCAGGGGGCTTGGGTATCTGTGGACGGCAGAAGTATCGAAAAAATGATCAAAAATCATGAGAAGGGCTACATCTGGCTGGAGGGGGAATTGAAAAAGAATCTTGGAATCAGCACTGCAGGGATTGCAGTTTTTTTTCTTTTTTTGCTGCCTGCAGGCCTGCCGCCGCCATACTATGCCGCGCTTTTCGCCGGGGCGGTCCTGGCAAATGGAATCTGGTGCTGCCTGACATACCGCCGCAAATACCGGGATTATCTGGAAATCACGGACGGCCTGGAGGCATTGGAAACAGGCAAGTACAGGCAGCAGGCGGATGCGGATACTTTAAAAACCGGAATACGTTCCCAACTGCGGGAACAATTGGAGCGTGTCGGGTATGCGGTGGAAGTGTATAAAAACCAGATGGAGGAAGAAAAGGAAAATACAAAATCGATGATTACGGATATCTCCCATCAGTTGAAAACCCCGGTATCTGCTTTGGGGCTGAGCCTGGAGCTTTTGGGAGACGATCAGGTGACGGAAGAGGAAAAACAGGAATTTCTGGAACGCGCAAAGCGTGAGGTGGAGAAACTGAACCACCTCATGGGGACGCTGGTGAACCTGTCCCGGCTGGAGGCGGACATGATCCGTCTGGAACCGGCAAAAGCCAGCCTGAAGGCAACTCTGATCCGCGCGGTAAACGGCATTTACCTCAAAGCAGAGGAAAAAAAGATTGAGATTGAGATGAAAGAATTTTCTGATATCGTCCTCTTTTTTGATCCCCGGTGGACGGCAGAAGCCATTTCCAACGTACTGGATAACGCGGTAAAGTATTCTCCGGGCGGGAGTACCATCCAAATCCGCGTGGAGCCCATGGTCTCCTATGTATTTATCGAAGTGGAGGACGAAGGGATCGGGATTGAGAAATCCGAATACCAGAATATTTTCAAACGCTTTTACCGGGGGAAGAGGCCGGAGGTCGAAGTCCAGGAAGGTGCAGGCGTGGGTCTGTATCTGGTGCGGAAGATCTTCGAGGGGCAGGGAGGAAATGTGTGTGCGGTTCCGGCGCATCATAAGGGGACCGTGATCCGTATGATGCTTCCCAATCACGCACGGCTCGCAGTATAACAAAAATGTTATCTTTTCTGAAAGGTTCCTGTAAGAATTTCGGAGTATGATACATAGAGAACCGAACAACGAACCGAAGAAAGGAGCCTTTATATATGAATCCAATTTTAGAAACCATTGACCTTGTAAAATATTACGGCGACGGCGACTGTCAGATTAAAGCCATCGACCATACGAGTATCACAGTCAATCACGGGGAATTTGTCGCTGTGGTGGGACGCTCCGGCTCGGGGAAATCCACCCTCCTTCACATGCTGGGCGGCCTGGATCGTCCCGACAGCGGGCAGGTGATCATCAGCGGACAGGACCTGTTTTCCTTAAAGGATGAGCAGCTCGCGGTATTTCGGAGGCGGAAGATCGGATTCATTTTTCAGGATTTTAACCTGATCCCGTCGTTAAATGTATGGGAAAATATTGTCCTGCCCATCGGTCTGGACGGCAAACGGGTGAATAAAGATTTTGTGCTGGACATTATTCAGAGCATCGGCATGGAGGAGCGCTTAAAGGCTCTGCCCGGCACACTCTCGGGGGGACAGAAGCAGCGGACGGCTATCGCCAGGGCGCTGGCTTCCCGCCCTGCTATTATTCTGGCGGACGAACCGACAGGAAATCTGGATTCCCACACGGAGATGGAGGTGGTAACCCTGCTGAAAAGCTGCGTGGCAAAATACGGGCAGACGCTGGTCATGATTACCCACGACGAGACCATCGCCCAGATGGCGGATCGAACCCTCATCATTGAGGACGGGAAGGTGGTGGGCTAGATGAATACGATCAGCAGGACGGCGCTTTCTAATTTCAGGAAAAATAAAAGCCGGAATCTATTGATTGGTGCGGCCATCGCGCTGACCGCATTTTTGCTCACCGCGGCGCCCACGGTCATCATCGGCTTTATCCATATCCAGAATCAGGCGGTGAATCAATTCTACCCTGCTTTTCACGCCATGCTCCGGGACGTGGACAGCAGGACGGCCAGACAGTTTCTGGCGGATGCGCGGGTCGGGCGGGCGGGCATCCGGGAGGACGTGGCGGCCATGTATTGCGATCCGGATTCCGACATACGGATCACCATGCTGTCCATTGACCAGACGGCGGCGGAACTATCCAGACAGGAGCTGGCGGAAGGGGATTTCCCTGTAAAAGCGGATGAAATCGTCGTGTCAAAAGGCGTCCTGCAAGCCATGGGCCTGGAAGGGGCGGTGGGAGACCGGATTTGGATCCCTTACCGTCCGGGGGGCGGGAGTGAAGCAAGGGAGAACCGGGAATTTACTATTTCGGGAATGGTCGCGGATTCCGAGATTTCCATTCGGGACGGCCTGTACTTTTGCTTTGTCTCGGACGCATTTGCCAGAGAGGCCATGGCGGAGGATGAGCACCAATACCGGATTTACTTCCGGCTGTCCGGCGTGGATGGAATGATGACCGACGCCATTGAGGAACAGATCGAAATGCTGGGAGCAGAATACGGCGTTGAGAAAAATGATATCGTCCTGAACCGGGAATACCTTCTGGCGAACTATGTGGATCCGTCTGTATACAGCGGGCTTGGGCTGGTACTGGCGATGATCGCCCTGGCGGGCGCCCTGACCATTTACGGTATTTATTATGTGTCCATGCTGGATAAAGTGCAGGAATACGGAAGGCTGCGCGCGGTGGGAGCCACGAAACGCCAGATCCGCCAACTGGTCTTCCGGGAAGGGCTTGCGGTTGCGGTGGCCGCGATCCCGGTGGGGATTCTTCCGGGGCTTCTGGCAGGCGTGCAGATGATCCGGATGACGGTCAGATACAGTGTAAGCAATGATGTTGCCCTGTCGGCTCAGATAACGCAGATTGTGGAAAACGGCGAGGTGAATCTGATCCAGCCATGGATCCCTGGTTTTAGCGTCCTGATCAGCTTTATGACGGTCTATATTTCTCTGCAAAAACCCATGCGCACGGTTGCAAGGATTTCTGCTATAGAAGCGCTGCGCTATCAGGGGGACGAAAAAAATACCGCGTTTGCCGGAAAGAAATCCCGGCGGGGCAGGACAGAGGGGAAAGGAGAAAAAAACCCCGCGGTCCGGCTGCACGTTCTTCCGAAAAGCCGGGACCTGTCGGGGAAGATCAGAAAGGGCTACGAGGAGATCAACATATGGAAGCTGACCCTGGCCAACTTAGGCCGGAACAAAAAGCGCACGGCCATGACCATTTTTACACTGGGGGCAACCGGAATCCTGTTCATGACCGTCTCCACGGTCTGCAGCTGTATGAACCCGGAGAATATGGTGAAGGATGACCTGCGGGCGGATGTCCGGATATCCGTGGATGCCTGGGAGGATTCCATGTATCCGGATCGTGCCCTGAATAAGATCCAGCAGAATAATCCGCTGACAGAGGATTTGAAGGAACAGATACTCAACATCGGCGGGGTGGCGGGCATTGACGTGGACACCTGTGTGAACGTCAGGCTGGAAGGTCCCATGGAGGCTGACGGCAGCCCGTTGAACACCAGCATCACAGGAGTCAGCCCACAGGCATTGGAAGCGCTGAAGGGGTATGTCAGGGAGGGTTCTCTGGATGACCCGTCCCTGACGGATGGGACCGGGATCATCCTGGGCGAGCAGTTCAGAGACCGATTGAAAGAGATGAAGGACTGGAAGCCTGGAAAGACGATCCGCATGGAGCTGATGGATGGTGAGAAAATACGGACCGGGGAATTTCAGATCGCGGCAGTTGTAAGCGGACCTTTAAGCTATGGCGGCGGCTGGCTCGCCATGCCCACGGACGCGCTCCAAAGCCTCTGTGAAACGGATCTGACGGACTGCTTTGAGATTACCGTGGAGCCGGGGATGGAAAAAAGCGCAGCGGAGGAAATCCGGAAGTTGACAGCGGAATTGGAATATCTGGAAATCCTGACTTATACGGAGGCCTATGAGGAGGTTCAAAAGAGCATCGGGCTTGTTCTCTATATCTGCTACGGCATGCTGCTGATCTTCGGCCTGATCGGAATCCTGAACCTGATCAACACCATGATCAACAGCGTGTATATCAGACGCCGGGAGCTGGGAATGCTGCAGGCCATCGGGATGTCCGGGCGGCAGACAGTGAATATGTTGCAAATGGAAGGCCTGTTCTATACGCTGGGGACGCTGATACTGTCATTAGGCGCCGGAAGCCTGCTGGGATACGGGGCATTTCTGTGGACGAAGAAGACAGGGATCTTTTCGATCAAGACCTACCGGTATCCGGTGATTCCCACGGCGGTGTTTATTTTAGTGGTGCTGGCAGCACAGCTTCTGGTGACATATCTGGTCAACCGCAGCTTTAAGAAGCATAGCCTGATTGACCGGATCCGGTTTGCGGAGTAACATTGTGAAGAAAGAATTCTTTTCCAAAACATATTGAAACCTGCTATTTTATGTAATATAATCAGGATTTAGCGGGGTTTGCTCCAGGCGGCGTATATAGGGCGCCATCGTTTTTCGGCGCCGCCGGCCCGGATATGCAGACCATGCCATAATAGTCAGGAACTGTTAAAAATAATTGATACGTCTGATTTGTCTCAATGTCCATCTGTGCAGGTTATTTTTCTACCGTTCCTTAGAGAAAGAAGGGGTTTATTTGGGAAACAGCATGGACATGGTAAACGGCTCGCTGGGAGATAAGATCGTCAAATACGCGATACCGCTTGCCGTAACGGGGATTTTGCAGCAGTTGTTTAATGCAGCGGATCTGGCGGTAGTCGGACGGTTTTCCGGCAAGGCGGCAATGGCGGCGGTGGGAAGCAACGCGCCGGTTATCGGATTACTGGTCAATCTTTTTGTCGGTATTTCTCTGGGAAGCAACGTAATTATTGCAAAATCAATCGGCCAGAGAGATAACGAGAATATCTCAAAAGCAGTACATACATCGGTGGTCGTGGCGTTGCTTGGAGGCGTGTTCCTTGCGGCGCTGGGAGAGTTTCTGGCTCCGGAGATCGTAAAAATGCTGGATGTTCCGGGAGATGTATTTCCGCTGGCAGTAAAATATCTGCGGATTTATCTGGCCGGGATGCCGGTGATCCTGCTTTATAATTTTGAAGCGGCAATTTTCCGAAGCTGCGGAAACACCCAGACGCCTCTGGCTGCGCTGGTGGTTTCCGGCATTCTCAATGTCCTCCTGAACCTTTTCTTTGTTGTGGGGCTTAGAATGGATGTGGACGGGGTTGCGGCGGCGACGGTGCTTTCGAATCTCATCAGTTCAACCATCCTGTTTGCGGCATTGATGAAGACGGAACTGGCAATCCGGATCAACCCCCGGAAGATGCGGATTCATGGGGCTGTGCTGGGGCAGATTCTGAAGATTGGGATTCCTGCGGGCATACAGGGAATGATTTTTTCCTTCGCCAACCTGATTATCCAGTCGGCGGTCAACAGTCTTGGAACTACAGTCATGGCGGCGTCTTCGGCAGCTTTTAATCTGGAAGTGTTTTCCTACTACATTATGAGTTCTTTCGGGCAGGCGTGTACGACATTTGTGGGCCAGAATTATGGGGCGGGAAAAGGGGAACGCTGCCGGAAAGTACTGAAGCTCTGCCTGATGCAAAGCTTTATAAGTACTACGGCGTCCAGCATACTGATTCTGCTGTTCAGTTCCCCTTTGCTTGCTTTATTTAATACGGATCCGGATGTGATCGCGTCAGGAAGAATCCGGCTGGAATATATTTTCTTTGCGTATCTGTTCAGTTTCGCACAGGAGGGGTTGTCAGGGTATCTAAGAGGCTTTGGCGTTTCATTCATCCCGGCGGCCTGTGCGGTCGTCGGGATCTGCGGTGTGCGGCTGACATGGATTTTCACTGTCTTCCGGCGGTCGCCATCCTTTACGACGGTTATGCAGGTGTACCCGCTCAGCCTGGGAATAACGGCGGCGGTGATTCTGGCCGTAACGCTGATGGTGAAACCATCGAAGAGATATACCCATTCGGACATCCCGTAATACATGCCCCTGACGGGGCGGGCGGACTCTTTCCCTTCTAAATTTGAATGTATCAGGTTAGGCGACAGTGATTAGTTTTTCCAGCGTTTCAGTGTTGGAAACCATTCAAGCATGATTTTTCTTGCTTCTTCTTCACTCATATTGGGGTTGGCTGTCGCCATATGGGGTACACATACCTCAATCATTTCTTCCATCGTTCCATTAAAAGTAAATTGACCGTTTTCAAAACAATACCTGCAATAGTCCTCATTTTTGCTGCCATCGGTATTTGTCCCGTACAGTTCATCCGTATCTCCCATCGGCATACCACAGCATTGACAAAATCTCTGATTCATTTCATTCATTTTCTTTACCTCGTTCTTTCTAATATGTTTAGAGTTTATGTATAGCTGTATTGCTATGCCATTTAATATACCACAGATATCCTGACACCTTCTGTCAGGGTTTATTGTGACGTCATTGGAATATATCCGGAAAAAGTAAAACAATATCTCCGCCCCGGATATAAATTAAATTTATAACCAGATATTCTTTTTGTATATTAGACAAATAAAACCTACTATGTTAGTATGTATATAGAAATTCATTAAGGACAAAGGCAAATGCGGAGTATTTCTCTAAATGCCTTTCTCCGGTCTGGCCTCGAACGAATGTCGGGGCCGCCGCTTATCAAAAAGGGAGGAAATAAAAATGGCAAATATAAAAGATTCCAGGAACTGGGGATTTGAGACCCGGCAGTTACATATCGGGCAGGAGCAGGCAGATCCGGCAACGGACGCAAGGGCGGTGCCGATCTATGCAACGACTTCTTATGTATTCCATGATTCACAGCATGCGGCAGACCGCTTTGGGCTTCGGGATGCGGGCAACATCTACGGAAGGCTGACGAATCCGACGGAGGATATCTTTGAACGGCGCATCGCTTCTCTGGAGGGCGGTGTTGCTGCGCTTGCGGCGGCATCCGGCGCGGCGGCGATCAGCTATACATTTCAGGCGCTGGCAAAGTCAGGAGAGCATATCGTGGCGGCGAAGACGATCTACGGCGGGACATATAATCTGCTGGCGCATACATTCCCGCTGACTAACGGGGTTACTACAACATTTGCAGATCCAGAAGAGGAGGGGGCTTTTGAGGCGGCGATTCAAGACAATACAAAGGCAATTTTTGTAGAGACACTGGGGAATCCAAATTCCAATTTGGTTGATCTGGAGGCGCTTTCGAAACTCGCCCATGAGCACGGCATACCTTTGGTGGCAGATTCTACCTTTGCAACACCGTACCTGGTCCGCCCGATTGAATACGGCGCGGATATCGTAGTCCATTCCGCCACCAAGTTTATCGGAGGGCACGGCACGGCAATCGGCGGCGTGATCATTGACAGCGGCAATTTTGACTGGAAGGCATCGGGAAAATATCCGTGGATCTCAGAGGCAAATCCAAGCTATCATGGGGTGTCCTTTGCGGACGCGGCGGGAGCGGCGGCATTTGTGACTTATATCCGTGCGGTCATCCTCAGGGACACCGGCGCGACACTGTCCCCGTTCCATGCGTTCCTGTTCCTGCAGGGGCTGGAAACCTTGTCGCTTCGCGTGGAGCGTCATGTGAGCAACGCGCTCAGAATCGTAGAATATCTGTCGAACCATCCCCAGGTGGAGGCCGTGCATCATCCGTCCCTGGAAAGCGAGCCAGGCCACGCATTATATAAGAAATATCTTCCAAATGGGGGAGGGTCTGTCTTCACATTTGAAATTAAGGGAGACGAAAAGACGGCGCAGACATTTATTGACAATCTTGCCATTTTCTCCCTTCTGGCAAATGTGGCGGATGTGAAATCACTGGTGATCCATCCGGCCACGACTACGCACAGCCAGAGTACCGAGGCAGAGTTGGCAGAGCAGGGAATTAAACCCAATACCATCCGGCTTTCCATAGGCATTGAGAAAGTGGAGGATTTGATTGCGGCACTGGAGGGCGCGTTTGAAGCGGTTAAATAAGGTTAAAAGCCTGCTTCCGGTATTCGGAAGGGGAAAACCCCTTCTGTTTATGGAAAATACGGCTGAAATATAGCGGGTTTTCATACCCTACGATATGCCCGATCTCAGCCACGGCATAGGTGGTGGTTTCCAACAATGCCTGGGCGTTGGCAATACGGATGGAAACAATATACTGCATGGGCGTGGAGCCGGTGAATGCCTTGAAATTACGGATGAACCAGCTGACGCTCATGCCGCGGGACGCGGCATAGTCCTGAATATTGATGTCAGAATTGTAATGGTCATTAAAATACTGGGCCGCAAGGTCCATCTCATTTTCCAGATATTCATTTTTCAACAGACGCGGCTTTGAAACCTTCCGGTGGATCAGGATCAGGAGATGCCTGAGGAGCAGAGTCAGCATCTCTTCATAATCTGTCCGGCAGAATTGCAGCTCGGATATCATTCTCTTAAAGATTCGTTCATATTCCAGAGAGTTTCCCATATAAAATACATGCATATCATCCGTTATGCCATAACTGCGCAGGATATTCGTGACATTTCCCCCGGTGAAGTGGACCCAGTATACTTCGGTCTGGTCTGCGGCATAATATTCGTATTTCTGAAATTCTTTCGGCCTGTACAGAACCATGTTGCCCGCGGGTACGACGGTTTCATTGTCCGCGTTCCCAAAGTGGAAATGCGCTGTGCCTGCGGAGACATAGATGAGCTGAAAATCCAGTCGGCCTCGGGGGCGGTAGGTCGGGATCTTAGGATGATTTTCCAGACGGTATGTGCCGCAGCTCCCTACGATCAGGGGACGGGATCTGTCTTTAAAATCGCGGCGGGAATGGTTCAGGTAGCCGGAGTTGGTGTACATAGGGGAACCTCCTGTCATTCTTATATTTTCGTATCAGAGCCGCGCAGGCAAAGGAAATGATCCGCGTCATCCCGCTTTCGCTTCGCAGAAAACGCAGAAGTTCCGTGGGATGCTTTTTTTGCCGGAGCGGCCCCTGTTTCCGATAGATACGATTATAGTATCATTTTGTGCATGTTTTGTCAAATCGAGTTTATGGACTTTATGTAGAAAAGACAGTACAATAATTGCAGAAACAGAGAGGGATAAAAGAGATTCTGCTTCGGTCGGGGCAGCGGGAGAAAAAAGATGAAGAGCAAAAAAATGCATGTCCGTGGACGCGGAAAGATTTTATGTGGTTCCTGAGGGATATCAGCAAGAAGTGATAAAGACGGATACAGAAACGCTTTCCGGAAGCGCTGCATGCAAAGAGTGTATCAGAGTGAAAAAAGGAGGTAGAGACATTGATCGTACCAAAGCATTATGAAGACCTTAATATCCTGCATGAGGGGACGATGCCGCCGAGGGCCTATTATATCCCGGCGTCAGGGAGGATGGACAATCTGGTGGAACACAGGGAAGAATCCGACCGCATACAATTCCTGAACGGGAACTGGAGGTTCCGGTATTTTGAGAGCATCTATGATGTGGAAGAACCGTTTTTTGAATGGGGGTATGACACATCCGGTTTTGGAGAACTTGCGGTTCCGGGGGTATGGCAGACGGCGGGGTATGATTCCCACCAATATACCAATATCCGGTATCCGTTCCCCTTTGACCCGCCCTATGTACCGCATGATATCCCGTGCGGCGCATATGTGCATGAGTTTGAGTATCACACAGAATTAAAGGCGCCAAAGGCATATCTCAATTTTGAAGGAGTGGATTCCTGTTTTTATGTGTGGCTGAACGGTTCCTATATCGGATACAGCCAGGTCTCCCATGCAACCAGTGAATTTGACGTGACGTCGGCTATCAGGGAAGGCGCCAATCGGATCGCGGTCTTTGTGATGAAATGGTGCGACGGCAGTTATCTGGAAGATCAGGACAAATTCCGCATGAGCGGGATTTTCAGGGACGTTTACTTATTGAAAAGGCCGGAATGCTCCGTGGGTGATTACCGGATCACGACCGCGGCAGGCGGCGGCCGGTCAGAGATCCGATTCCAGGTTTCTTATATTGGGCAGCCGGTGGATACGATGGTGTCAGTTTACGACGCCGGGGATCATATCATGGCATCCGGCAAAGTCCAATCTGATTGCATTTCCCTGGAAATTCCGCACCCGGATCTGTGGAGCGCGGAAAATCCCTGCTTATATACGCTTGTCATTGAGACTGAAAATGAAGTGATTACAGATTACGTGGGATTCCGGACCATTGAGATCAGGGATAAAGTCATGTATCTGAACGGGCAGAAGGTCAAGCTCCATGGCGTGAACCGTCATGATTCAGATCCTGTGACCGGCTTTGCCGTCAGCATAGAGCAGCTGATGCAGGATATGTCCATGATGAAGCAGCATAATTTTAATGCCATCCGTTCCAGCCATTATCCCAATGCGCCGTATTTTTACCAGCTTTGTGACAAATATGGCTTCATGGTCATGGATGAGGCGGATGTGGAGGCTCACGGCCCCAACATGATTTACTACAAAGAGGATACGGAGTATAACCGGAACAAAGGATGGAATGAAAGGATCGCGGATAATCCGTCGTGGGAGGAATCCATTCTGGACCGGGTGCGGCTTATGGTGCACAGGGAAAAGAACCGCCCCTGCATCCTCATGTGGTCCATGGGAAATGAAAGTGCATATGGATGTAATTTTGAGAAAGCGCTCCGATGGACCCGGGAATTTGACCCGGACAGGATCACGCACTACGAAAGCGCGAGATACCGGAATTATGACCGGATTTATGATTATTCTAATTTGGATCTGTACAGCAGGATGTATCCTGCCCTTGAGGAGATCGAAGAATATTTTGAAAAGGATGGAAGCAAACCGTTTCTTTTGGTCGAATATGCGCATTCTATGGGAAACGGCCCCGGCGATCTGGAAGAGTATTTTCAGCTTGTCCACAGCAACGATATGATGTGCGGCGGCTTCGTGTGGGAGTGGTGCGACCATGCGGTCTACGCCGGAAATGCGGAGAATGGGAAGGCAAAATATCTCTACGGGGGGGATCACGGGGAGAAGATCCATGACGGGAATTTTTGTATGGACGGTCTGGTTTATCCGGACAGGATGCCGCACACCGGCCTGTTGGAATATAAAAATGTACACCGCCCGGCAAGAGTTGTTTCCTATGATACAGAGTCTATGGAGCTGAAACTGCACAATTATCTGGATTTTACAGACCTGAAGGAGTATGCGGCTCTCCGTTATGAGGTGACCTGTGACGGCGTCTGTGTTGACGGGGGAAGGGTTCCGGCAGTTTCGGTCGCTCCCCACAGTGAAGCTGTGGCCAGGCTTCCGGTCACATTCCCCAAAAAAGGGAGGACATATCTGCGCATTATATACCAGCTTCGGAACGATTCGCCCATGGTTCGGGCAGGGCATGTCCTTGGGTTTGACGAGATCCTTCTGGAAAATGAAGACGGGAGAAATCAGACGGCCGTAAAGTGGCTGAACCGGAAACAGAATGCCGGGGGTTCTGTAGGCGTGGAAGAAACAGACAGTAAAGTCCTCATAAAAGGAGAGGGATTTACCTACGCCTTCAGTAAGAAGAGCGGCTTGTTTGACAGCATGATTTACGGCGGCAGGGAATATCTGGAGCGGCCGATGGAGATCAATCTCTGGAGGGCTCCCACGGATAACGATATGTATATAAAAACAAAGTGGGAGAAAGCCCGCTATCCTATGGCTTATGCAAGGGCGTACAGCACGGCTGTAAAACGTTCCAAAAACAGGGCGGCCATTACAGGCATGATGACCGTCTTAGCGCCTGCAGTACAATGGATATTGGACATAAGGGCGGTCTGGACTGTGGATGTAGGCGGCGGAATCCATGCGTCAATGGATGTTCTGAGAAATGTGGAATTTCCGGAACTGCCCAGGTTCGGCGTGCGGATGTTCCTGCCCCGGGAGCTGAAAGACGCTGCATATTATGGCTATGGGCCGGAGGAGAGCTATTGCGACAAGCACAGGGCTGCACGCCATGGATTGTTCTGCGCAGAGGTCTCGGAACTGCATGAAGACTATATCCGGCCGCAGGAAAACGGAAGCCATTTTGACTGTGATTATGTAGAACTCTGCGGCGGGCAGGCCGGGCTTGCGGCGGCAGCGCAGGAGCGGAGATTTTCTTTTAACGCCTCGGTCTATACGCAGGAGGAATTGGAGAGGAAAGCACATAATTTTGAACTGGTCCCATCCGGGAACACGGTACTGTGTCTGGACTATGCCTTAAACGGGATCGGGTCCAACAGCTGCGGGCCGGAGGTTTTGGAGAAATACCGGTTTGATGAGGAACGGTTTGTTTTCGAGTTTCAATTAGCGCCGTTTGTGAAATTATGATGGCAACCTGCTGTAGTTTGCGGCTGTTTTTGCGCAAAAAAATTTATTCGCAGGAGCCGGAACGGCCATAAACTGAAAATATCAGAATAAAAGGAGAGGGAACAGATGGAAGAAAAAAGATACTTGAAATGGTATAACAAGGTCGGATACGGTTCCGGGGATATCGCGGGGAATGTGGTGTATGCGTTTTTGTCCTCATTTGTCATGATTTACCTGACCAACACAGTGGGGCTTTCGGCGGGAATCGTGGGGACGCTGATCGCGGTTTCCAAATTATTTGACGGGTTTACCGATATTTTCTTTGGATCCATGATCGACAAGACCCACAGCAAAATGGGGAAGGCAAGACCCTGGATGCTGTACGGTTACGTCGGCTGCGCCGTCGCACTGGCTGCGATCTTCGCGGTTCCTGTGAGCTGGGGGGCAACAGCGCAGTATCTGTGGTTTTTCATCGCCTATACCCTGCTGAACGGTGTGTTCTATACGGCAAATAATATCGCCTACTCCGCACTGACGTCGCTGGTAACAAAAAACAGCAAAGAACGGGTGCAGATGGGCTCCTACAGGTTCATTTTCGCCTTTGGGACAAGCCTGTTCATCCAGTCTGTCACCATCGGTTTTGTGGCGCGGTGCGGCGGCGGTGCATCCGCATGGAGGACGGTGGCCGTTGTGTACGCAGTCATCGGCCTTATCATCAACACGGTTTCCGTATTTTCCGTAAAGGAGCTGCCTGAGGAGGAACTGAACGAAGGGGACAGGAAAAAAACAGAGGAAGAGAAGTACGGGCTGGCAGAAGCGTTTAAACTTCTGATAGCAAATAAATTTTACCTCATGATCTGCGGAGTCTATATTCTGCAGCAGTTGTATGCGGCCATGATCAATTCCGGGATTTACTACATGACCTATGTGCTGAAAAATGAGAACCTGTACGGGGTATTTTCCTGGGCGGCCAATATCCCGCTGATTATTGCCCTGATCTTCACACCTGCCCTTGTGGGACGGTGGAAGGGGATGTATAAGCTGAATCTGCGGGGTTACATGATCGCGGTTGCGGGCCGGGCGCTGGTGGTCATTGCCGGTTATATGGGAAGCGTGCCCCTGATGCTTGCATTTACCGCTCTTGCGGCGCTGGGGCAGGGGCCCTGGCAGGGGGATATGAATGCGGTGATCGCTTCCTGTTCCGAGTACACATTTCTGACGAAAGGAAAGAGGGTGGACGGTACCATGTACTCCTGCACCTCCCTTGGCGTCAAGCTGGGCGGCGGCCTCGGCACGGCGGCGGCCGGATGGCTTCTGGAACTGAGCAGATTTGACGGCAAATTAGCGGTCCAGCCCCAGTCCTGCATCAATATGCTGCATGTCATGTACTTGTGGATTCCCCTGATAATCAATATTGTGATTCTGCTCGTACTGTCAAAGATGAATGTGGAAGGAGCCAATGAGAAACTGAGAAAGGAAAGGGGCATAATTGGATAGACCCTGTAAAGGCCGGTGGTGTAAAAAGCCGCGGCCTTTTTTTATTCCCGCGAAACAACGAGCCCGGCGAGGACGCCTTCCACTGAAAAAGTCAATAATTTTACCTGAAATGAGAACAGGTCGAATAAAGGAAAAGAACACTCTGAAAATCAAAAGATTCCTGCAAAAAATAAAATTATAATAGAGCCATAATGTAGTTTGAGGAACAGAGGAGGGGAAGATGAAAATAGGATTTGTAGGGCTGGGGACGATGGGCGGGGCAATGTGTGCAAACATTGTCAAAAAACATGCCGGGCAGGTGTATGTATATGATGCGCTGCCTGAAAGGATGGAGCGGCTGCAGGCATCAGGAGCCGCCGCGTGCAAAAGTTGTTTTGAGATTGCAAAAAAGAGTGATCTGCTGATCACAATGCTGCCGCGGACGGAGCATGTAGAAGGGGTATGGAATGAGATGATCCCGGGACTGGATGCCGGAAAAATCGGGATTGATATGAGCACCATAGACCCATCCGTTTCCATAGCCATTGGGGACAGGGTAAAGAATGAGACAGGGGCAGGTTTTGCGGACTGTCCGGTAGTAAAGTCGAAAAAGGCGGCGGAGGACGGAACCCTTGGGATCTATGCCGGGTGTGAAGAGGGGCTTTTTAAGAAGATATATCCCATACTCTCCTATATGGGGGAGCATGTGGTTTACATGGGGAAAAACGGCATGGGAATTACCATGAAGATCTGCCAGAACGCATTGGCCCATGAAATTCAGGCGGCGGTCAACGAGACGCTTACTCTGGCGCAGCAGATGGGAATACGCATCGAAGATTTTGTCGAAGCCGTATCGTATGGAGGAGCAGCGAATTATTATCTGGAAAGTAAGTATGAGGCGATCCGGGACAGGGATTATAGCGTATCGTTTCCGGTGGAATATGCATGCAAGGATTTGGAAATCTGCAGGCGCATGGCAGGAACCTGTGAATTTGAGATGCCGATCCTGCAGCACGCGATCAGCCGGCTCCATACGGCCATGGAGATGGGGCTGGCCAGAGCCGATAACTGCGCATGTATCGAGGCAGTGAGGAAAGGGACGAGCCTGGATAACAGTTCGCGGCTTTGCGGGCAGGAATCATTTTGAAAATATAAAAATATGCAGAAAAGAAAGGAAAGAAAGTATGGAAGATTTTTCATTGGAAGGAAGAGTTGCACTGGTGACAGGCGGTGCATACGGGATTGGATTTGCAATCGCGAAGGCCTACGCAGATGCGGGCGCCAGAGTGGCGTTTAACTGCCGCAGCAGGGAACATTTGGAACAGGCATTGGATCAATACCATGAAAATGGCATTGACGCAAAAGGATATCTCTGCGACGTGACAGATGAAAAACAGGTACAGTCCATGGTTGACCAGATCAGGAAAGAGCTGGGGACGATCGATATTCTGGTGAATAATGCGGGAATCATCAAGCGGATCCCGATGACAGAAATGAGTGTGGAAGAGTTCCGGCAGGTGGTGGATATTGATTTAAACGCTCCGTTTATCATGTCTAAGGCCGTGATCCCGCATATGGCAGAAAAGGGGCATGGGAAGATTATCAATATCTGTTCCATGATGAGCGAACTGGGGCGGGAGACCGTATCTGCTTATGCAGCGGCAAAGGGCGGTTTAAAGATGCTGACAAAAAATATCTGCTCCGAGTACGGGCATTGTAATATCCAGTGCAACGGCATAGGCCCTGGGTATATCGCAACGCCGCAGACTGCCCCGCTCAGGGAAAGGCAGCCGGATGGCAGAAGGCATCCGTTTGACCGGTTTATTATCTCAAAGACGCCGGCAGAGCGTTGGGGTGTGCCCGAAGACTTGACGGGGCCGGCGGTTTTTCTCGCGTCCCGCGCGTCTGACTTTGTAAATGGGCAGATTCTTTATGTGGACGGGGGGATCCTGTCCTATATCGGCAGGCAGCCGTGAAAGGAGATAACGCAGTGAATACAGAATATATACGGCAGGTTTTTTCATTGGACAAAAAGTGCGCGGTCGTTACAGGGGGAAGTTCGGGCATTGGCAGGGGGATTGCGGTTTCCCTGGCAAATTTTGGGGCGCATGTGCTGATTCTTGGGCGCAACAGAGAAGGGCTGGAGAGAACACGGGAGATGGTCGTGGAAGCAGGCGGACAGTGTGAAAGCTTTGTGGTGGATATCACCAGGGAACAGGAGGTAGACGCATTTTTTAAGGAACTTCAGGATACAGGCAGGGCGCTGGACATTTTTATTGCAAATGCAGGTATCAATATCCGGGGAGAACTGCTGGATACCACATCGGAGGAGATTGACAGCCTTATTAATACCAATTATAAGGGGGCTCTGTATGGCCTGATCCGTGCGGGAAAGATGATGGAGGCGCAAAAGAGCGGGAATATTGTCGTGATCTCTTCTATCAACGGAATCAGCGCCATGCCTAATCTGGCAGTGTATTCCAGTATGAAATATGCGCTGGAAGGAATCACGCGGTCTCTGGCGGCGAGCCTTGGGCCAGGCGGCGTGCGGGTGAACAGCTGTGCGCCGGGCGTCATACGTACGAGGATCAATGAGCATGTATATGACAAGAAAGAAAACAGGGAAGCAAAGCTTGCGGACATTCCGCTGAGGCGCCTGGGAGAACCCAGGGAGATTGGGGACGTGGTGGCGTGCATGGTAAGCGATGCATTCAGTTTTATGACGGGAACCACGGTTCTGGTAGACGGCGGGGAATTGATCAGGGGGATGCAGAAACAAAAAATGTAGACAGCGTTTTACAGAGAAGGGAGAAGCATGAAGATAACAGATGTAAAGACGATATTGACCTGTCCAAAACAGAATTACCTGTTTGTGAAGATCATGACGGATGACCCGGAAATCTATGGGATAGGCGACGCATCCATGAACGGACGGGAAAAAGCGGTTGAAGACCTGATCCTGGAGTATCTGCGCCCCATGCTGATTGGCATGGATGCGGACCGGATTGAGGAGATCTGGCAGACGATATACAGGGGAGCATACTGGCGGGGCGGGAATATCATCATGAGCGCGCTGTGCGGGATTGATATGGCCCTGTGGGATATCAAAGGGAAACGTGCCGGCCTTCCGCTGTATTCTTTGCTTGGCGGCAAGGTGAGGGACCGGGTGCTGTGCTATTCCCATGTGCTGGGCGGAACCAATGAAGAGAAGATACGCAAAGCGGCGGAATTTGTAGAGGAAAAAGGATTAAAGGTGATCCGCCTCCGCGCAGGGCTGCCCTCCGCGAACGGAACGCTTTATAACCACGGGCATCAGACAAAGCCTAAGGAAGAGCCGTGGGAACCTGAATTTTTTGCGGATGAAATGATTGAATATTTTATCCGGATCCGGAAAAATGTGGGGGACGGGATCGGGATTATTTTTGACCTCCACGAGAGATTCAGCCCGGAGCGGGCAATCTATATCATGCGGAAATTAGAACCCTATCATCCCTTCTTTATAGAGGACCCGATCGCACCGGACTGCATCGAGAGCCTGCGCACCGTCCGGGCACATACGAACGTGCCGATTGCATTCGGGGAGCTGTATAAGGATCGATACGAATGCATCCCCGGGATCATCGAACGGCTTTATGACTTTATCCGCTGCGACATTATACGGATCGGGGGGATTACGGAGGCGAGGAAGATCAGCGCGATGGCGGAAGCATTTGATATCAAGACGGCATGGCACGGCCCCAATGATGTGTCGCCGGTAACCCATGCGGTGAACTGGCATCTGAATGTTTCCAGTTACCACTTTGGGATCCAGGAGGACGGTACGGTGGATGACACAGTAAAAGAAGTGGTCCGGGGAGGCCCTGTCTGCCGGGACGGATACCTGACGATGCCCGATGCGCCGGGGATCGGATGTGACGTCGATGAAGAGGCGGCGGCAGGATATCCGTACCAGAGGGCGTATATCCCCGTCTGCAGAAGAACATCGGACGGGAGCTTATGCGACTGGTAGGAAAGAAGAGGAAATAGAGTTTGACCCAAAACAGAGGAGGAGAAGCATAGATGAAAAAAATAGAAATCGGAACTTCAGGGATGATGGCATCCCAGATCGCAATGGGAACGTGGTCCATGGGAGGAGATATCCAGTGGGGGGCTCAGGATGAAGCAATATCTTTAAAGGCGATCAGGACGGCGGTGGAGGAAGGAATCAATCTCATTGACACGGCGCCTGCATACGGATTTGGATATAGTGAACGGCTTGTGGGGAAGGCGATCAGGGAAATCCCCAGAGATCAGATCCTGATTCAGACGAAGTGCGGGTTCTGGTGGAAAGACGACGAGGGCGCGCTCCTGATAGAGCGGGACGGAAGGGTTTGCAGGCGTAACCTTTCCAGAAGGGCGATCATGGACGGCGTGAAGGACAGCATCCAGAATCTGGATGTGGATTATATTGATATCCTTGTTACGCACCATCAGGCGAGGGAACCCTTTTTAACACCTGTCAGTGAGACTTATGGGGCGCTGGAGGAATTGAAAAAAGAGGGGACCATCCGGGCCATCGGGATTTCAAACTGCAATATGGCGGAGATAGAGGATTATCTATCCTGCGGCACGATCGATGTGATCCAGGAACATTTTAACATGCTGGAGCCGGAGACGGCAAATGAATTTCTTCCGGTCTGTGAAAAGAACCAGATCACGTTTCAGGGATTTTCCGTCTTAAAGCAGGGGCTGCTGACCGGGAAATATGGGATGGATTACCAGCTTAGTGCAGAAAATGTAAGGAACAGGAGCCATTGGTTCCAGTTGGAAAACAGAAAGAAGATCCTGGAGATGCTGGACGGCTGGAAGCCTTTCTGTGAAAAATACGACTGCAACCTTGCCCATCTGGTGGTGGCATGGTCGGCGAAAAAAAGCCCCCGTATGATTCTCCTGGGAGGCGGCAGGAAAGAACAGCATGTGCGGGATTATCTCAGGGGCGGGGCGATTGCGCTTGAGGAACAGGATTATGAAAAGATGAATCAGGATATTGTGCAGGCATTAGGGGTTCCGGTATGAATGCGGACGGCCGGATTTTAAAATCCTATGCAGACATCGGGCCGGATGCGGAGGGTGCAGTCCTTCTTACGGATGAAGCAGACATTTATTATATGACGGGTTTCCATACCACAGCCAGAAGGCCAAAGCAGATTGGGGCGAACGCTGCCGTAGTCCTGCCGGATGCGGTTTATTTTGTGATACCGGCAAAGTGGGAACGGCAGGTCAGGCAGCAGGTTCACCCACAATGCCATATCGTCCTTTATGACGGGTCGCAGGCAGATTATTTTGAAAAAACCGCCCGATTGGCAGGAACGGCGTTTTCTGTGGCCTGGACAGAGTTTGATACGATGCCGCTGGCATTATGGATGTATTTCCACGAAAAATTCCCCAAGGTCGTCTGGAGGGATATCAGGCCGAAAATGGAAGAAGCCCGGATGGTCAAATCCGGCTATGAAATCGCCCGGCTGAAAAAAGCGGCGGCGGTTGCCGTGTCTGCAATGGAGTATGCACAGCATTCCATTAGGGAAGGGATGTCGGAGTGGGATCTTGCGGCGGAAGTGGAGTATCAGATGCGCAAGAGAGGATCCGAGGGGGTCCCGTTTACCATGAAGGCACTTAGCGGATCCAAAAGCGCAGTGGTAACCGAAGTACCGGGTATGCGTAAAATTCAGAGAGGCGATCTGATCCTGTTGGATTTCGGCGCAGTATGTGAAGGCTACGCGTCTGACTGGACGAGGACATTTTGCCTGGGGGAGCCTGACAACAAACAGAGGGAGATCTATGAAACTGTTTTTCGCATTAAGGAGGCCTGCGAAAGTCTGTTAAGGCCGGGAACCTGTATAGATGCGCTTGTGCGGTTAGCGGGAAATATGGCGGAGGAAGCAGGATTTGCCGGGGATTACCAGACACACCTTGGCCATAGCGTGGGGATCAGAAGCCATGAGCAGCCCATTTTGGATGCGGGGGCAGCGGGAATCCTGAAGGAGAATATGGTGGTTGCCATAGAGCCGGGGATCTATGTACAGGGAGTCGGCGGAGTCAGGCTGGAGGATGAATACCTGATTACGAAAGGCGGGGCTATGAGGCTCACCGGGCTTTCCTCGGAACATTGGATACTATAAGTGGTTACATTGGGCAGGCAATCCGTTTGTTTTGCAAATCGGTTGCAAATTAAGAAAGGAAAATGTATGAAAGCAGCAAAGTTGATAAGCCCCGGTAAGCTCCGGGTAGTAGAGGAACTGCCTGCGCGTGCGCCCCGGAGGGGCGAGGCAGCCGTGAAGGTAAAGGCAGTGGGGATCTGTGGAACGGATCTGCATATTTTTAAGGAGGGGCGCGCAGATGTGGAACTGCCCAGGGTGATGGGACATGAACTGTCCGGCGTGGTCTCCGCGCTTGGGGACGGGGTCGATCATATTTCCGTGGGGGACCGGGTGGTTCTTGACCCGGTGATGTCATGCGGTACCTGCAGGACCTGCAGGGCAGGCCATGGGAATGTGTGTGCGGGTGTGAAGTGCTTTGGCGTGCAGATGGACGGCGGATTTCAGGAGGAGATCGTGGTTCCGGCGGCCAGCCTGTATCGTTTCCCCGGGCAGTATTCTTTTATACAGGCAGCATTGGCAGAGCCGTTTTCGGTGGCGGCAAATATATTGAACCGGGTTTCTGTGGAGGCGGGCGATTTTGTCGTGATCATGGGAGCGGGGACCATCGGCCTGTCGTTGGTCCAGGGTGCGAAAGCGGCCGGGGCAAAAGTACTCATCTCGGACATAGAAGAGTTAAAACTTGAAAAAGCAAGAGAGATCGGGGCGGATTATGTTGTTCATTCCCAAAAAGAAGATCTGGGGGATATCGTCAGGAAATATACGGAGACAGGCGCCGACGTGGTGATTGATGCAGTGGGCACGGTAAAGCTGACGGAGCAGTCTCTGGAACTGGCGGCGCCCTGCGGCAGGATCGGGGTCATCAGTTTTGACGCCCGTCCGGCACAGATCCCGGCAGCGGCAATTACCAGGAAAGAGCTGTCCCTGATCGGTTCCCGGATGAATGCACACCGTTTCCCGGATGTCATCCGCTGGATGGAAGAAGGGGCGCTGAATCTGGACGCCATGGTATCAAAGATATATCCGGCAGAGGAAATCCAGAAGGCGTTCGAGGAGACGCTTGGAGACAGCACCACAATAAAAACAATTATAACATTTTAGGAGGAAGGCAAATGCGTTTGATAGACCTGTCAACAGTCATTGAGCCGGGGATGCCAAAACCACCGTCGGCGCCGGAAGTGACGATGTCCTATGTCTTAGGGCAGAGTCAGGAGGAAGAGCAGGAAAAAGGATATACGAATAAACTGGAGCAGTATACAATCACAACCCATGTGGCAACGCATTTTGACGCGCCCGCCCATTTTACGATGGGGGGAAAGAACATTGACCAGTTCCCGCTGGAAATGTTTTATCATGTGCCCACATTGTACCTTAAGATATGGAAAGAGGATTACGGGAAGATCACGGCAGAGGATATCAGGCAGGCGGAACAGGTAAGCGGCTCCATTGAGAAGGGGGACTTTGTCATAATTGATACAGGCTTTTACCGTTATTACGAAGAAGAACGGTATCTGAGGACGCCCTATCTGGATCTGGGGGCGGCGGAATATCTGACAGAAAAAGGCGTTTCCATTCTGGGAACAGACTGCTTTACGGTGGATGATGTGAGAGAGAAGAAAAAACCATCCCATGTACACCTCCTGAAGGAAAAAGAGGTGCTGATCATCGAATGCCTTGCGGGGCTTGGGCAGGTGACACAGAACCGGTTTAAAAGTATCTGTATGCCGCTGAAAATAAAAAACGGTTCCGGGGCATTTACAAGAGTTGTGGGAATCATGGAAGAGAGGGAGGGAAAATGAAGACCATCGTAAAGTTTGAAGAAAAAGACAATGTGGCGGTTGTGCTTGTAGACTCAAAAGAGAATCAGGAGTTTTGCCTGGGTGGGGAAAAGATCGTTTCAATAGAAAAAATCCCCTATGGACATAAGATTGCCCTGCAGGAGATGAAAAAGGGGGACACAGTTTATAAGTACGGGGAACCGGTCGCAAGGTGTACATCGGATATTGAAAAAGGAAGCTGGGTTCATGTACATAATGTAGAGAGTATAAGGGGGCTGGGGCATCGATGAATACATGGAAAGGATATAAAAGGGCGGACGGCGCTTATGGGGCGCGCAATCTCGTGGCCGTGATCAGCACGGCGGATAATTCGAATTTTATTGCCAGACGGGTATCTCAGGCCGTGAAGGGAACCATCCCGCTGTGCCCCTGTTTTGGAAGAGGGGAGATCGGGGAGGATATGGAGCAGCATATCCGCACCATGGCCGGCATGGGGAGTAATCCCAATGTCCATTCCGCAGTGGTGGTCTCCCTGGAGCCGGTTATTGCGGAGAAGATCGCAGAAAAGATCAGGCAGACAGGCAAAGAGGCGGCAGTATTTTGTATCGACGAATGTAAAGATACGATACGCTGTGTGGAACAGGCCGTGAGGGCGGCGGAAAAAATGGTGATTCAGGCTTCCATGGAAGAGCGTATAGAGACAAGCATGGAGCATCTGGTCCTGGGAGTCGAGTGCGGCGGTTCTGACACCACTTCCGGTATTGTCTCCAACCCGGCGTTGGGATATGTGGCGGACAAGCTGATCGACCTTGGCGGCACGGTTATCATGTCAGAGACGACAGAGTGGATGGGCGCAGAGAGCAATCTGCTCGGGAGGGCTGTTTCCGAAGCGGTAGGAGAGAAGATCGTAAAGGCAGTCCGGTGGTATGAGGACTATATCCAGAGCATCGGCGTGGATTTAAATGGATTTAACCCTGCGCCGGATAATATTAAAGGCGGGCTCTCCACCATTGAGGAAAAGGCTCTTGGATCTATCAAAAAAGGCGGCAGCAAGGCTATTGAAGACGTGCTTTCCTATTCCCGGCGGCCAAAGGGGAAAGGGCTGTATCTGATGGACGCGCCTACCGGCGGGGTGGAAAATACCACGGGCCTGTCTGCGGCAGGGTGCCAGCTGATCTTGTTTTCCACAGGAAAAGGCAATCCCATGGGCAATCCGGTGGCTCCTACGGTAAAAGTCACAGGAAACGCAAGGACGGCGTCTGCCTCCGCATATAATATCGACGTGGATTTAAGCGCCGTGCTGACAGAGGAACGCACGGCAGACTGGGCGGGGGAAGAACTGTATGCAAAAACCGTTCAATATGCGAATGGAAAAATGACTTCATCCGAGGTACTCGATGAAGTAGAGATTGCGGTAAGCCGCAGAGGGTTTACCGTTTAAACGCAGAAAGGGAATAGACGAGGGAAAGTGGCTGTCAGGAAAGAGCATGGGGACACGTTTGATTGTGGAAATGCATTTCCGGGCGGCCTCTTTAAAAAGAAAGGATGGTATTTATGCTTGATTTTGAATTTAGCCTGCCTACGAAGGTGATTTTTGGAAGGGGCGCCCAGCGGCAGATCCCGGCAATCCTGAAAAAAGAACATGTGCAGAAGGTGCTTCTTCACTCCTACGAAACGGGGCAGGTCAGGAAGATCCCTGTTTATGAGGAAATTAAACAGATGCTGGCAGAAAATGGAATTGCTTTTGTGGAATTTCTTGGAGTCCAGCCCAACCCGACCCTGTCTTTTGTGGCGAAGGGGATCGAACTGTGCAGAAAGGAAGGCGTAGATTTTATATTAGCTGTCGGAGGCGGCAGCGTGATTGATTCGGCCAAAGGGATTGCGCTGGGCGTACATACCAGTGTGGAGGAAGTCTGGAACTATGTGGAGGGAAGCCGGGAGCCGGATCCGGCACGCACGCTGAAGACAGGCGTCGTCCTGACTGCCGCTGCCGCAGGCTCGGAGACCAGCACGGCCGCGGTGATCATGAATACAGAGCTGAATATAAAAAGAGGGGCGCACCATGAGGTGAACCGTCCGTTTTTTACGATCATGAATCCGGAGGTCACTTTTTCTGTTCCGCCTTTCCAGACGGCTTGCGGCGTATTTGACAGCATCATGCATGTGTGCGAACGCTATTTTACATCTTCCAGGGATGCGGCTCTGACGGACCGCATGGCGGAGGCTGTGATGAAATCCATAATAGAGGCCGGGTACAGGGTCGTGGAAGAACCGCGGGATTATGAGGCAAGGGCGGCCCTGATGTGGGGAGCCTCGATTGCGCATAACAACCTGCTTGGGTGCGGCAGGCTCAAAGGATGCGGGCTCCATTTGATCGAGGAAGAGATGCATTCCGTGAATGCCCGGATGGTGCATGGAGCCGGGCTGTCCGTATTGTTCCCCGCATGGGCAAGGGAAGTGTGCAAAAAAGCGCCTGGGAGGTTTGCCCAGTTTGCCGTCCGGGTATGGAACGTAGAAATGAATCTGGAGCGCCCCGAAGAAACCGCGGAAAAAGGCATCGTCCTCATGGAAAAGTTCATCGGAGAGCTGGGGCTTCCGCGCCATTTGGAAGAGATCGGGGTAACGGAGGCTGATTTTGGGCAGATTGTAAAGCAATGCATGGAAAAAGGCCCGGAAGTTTCCCGGATGTGCCATTTGTCAGAGGAAGATGTGAAGGCCATCCTTTACCGGGCGCTGTAAAGAATCGTTGTCAGGAGGTTTTCCCGGATTTGTACTGGTTATAGATCCGGGAAAAATAACTGAAATTCGTATAGCCCAATTTTTCTGAGATCTCATATTTTTTCAGGGAAGTATTGCGGATCAGATAATCCGCATAATCCATGCGCAGCGTGGTCAGATACGCATTGAAGCTGTTCCCGGTCTCTTTTTTGAATAATTTTCCAAGATAATCTGCATTCATATGGACGGCGGCAGAAACATCCTTTAAAGTAATATTTTCTGTGAAATGGCCCTGAATATAATCGATGGCTTCATTGATGACAGGCGAGCAGGAAGGGTTGTGGTATTCCTGGCCGAGCAGGTCTAAAAGGGCGTTCGTCAGATTCTTTACTTCCGACAGGAAATTGCACTTCAAAATATCCTGAAACGGACCGGAGTCTTTGCTGCCGGCCAGAATCTGGTAATTCTGAGTTTCCGACATATAAACCGAGCAGACAAGATAAAACAGATCCTTAAAATAATCCAGCAGGAAAGGGATCTCTGCCGGCTTTTTGGCCTCCAGATAGTCAAATACCTGATTCATCTGGTAACGGAGCCCTTCATAGTCTTTTGACTTCACAAGTTCTATGATCCCGGAACGGTATTTGGCGAGGAGTTCTTTGTCCACAAGGGCGCCGGAAGTATTGTATATATATTGTATGGAACCCTTTTCTAAATAAAACCCGTGATACATTGCGTGCATGGCCTCCGAAACCGCCTCATAGAAGTTGAGGAAGCGTGTGTACATATTACTGATTCCTACCGAATAAAAAGAAAGGTTGGATTGGATCCACAAAGCCATGTTGGTAATCTCATGAAACAGGGTGAGGTGGCTGTGTATTTTTTCCATTTCACAGACCAGAAGCGTGATATGGTCGGTATGCTTTACCACATACATGGTGCTCAGGTAAGGGGAAATCTCCGCAAGGGCGTAATTGGAAAGCTGGTGCAGGGAGCTCCGGCCATGCTTCACGGCCAGAACAAACAGGTTGCCGGTAAAAGAAGCGGGAGCCGGATATTCCAGAAGCCGTTCCTGAAAATCATGCTTGTCCGTGATCGTCTGGTTTAAGATGCTCTCCGCCAGCTGGACGACCATATTGTATTCTTTTGTCACTGGCGATTGTCTGGAAGCATGGTTTTGCAGGGCTTCCCGTTTCTGGATGACTTTATCCAGGCATTGAAATAACGTTTCTTCCGTGATCTCTGATTTTAAAAAGTATTCTTCAACCCCGCCGCGCATGGCCTGTTGGAGGTATTCAAATTCTGAAAAGTTTGTAAGCATAATCACAGAAAGCCGGGGAAAGCGTTCTTTCAGAACCGGCAGGGCATCCAAACCGCTCAACCCCGGCATCATAATATCCAGAAGCAGGATATCCGCAGGCGTATCTTCCAGCCGGGCCAGTCCGTCCCGGGCATTGGGGGAATCGCCTGCAACTTCAAACCGGCCGCCGGAATGCTCGATACAAAAGCGCAGCCATTGCCGGACAGGGGTTTCATCGTCAATTATAAAAATCTTGTACATGGTTGTTCTCATCCTTTCTCTATCTCTAAAGGGCAGGAAGCCTTACAGGCGAATAAAAATCCCGTATTCCTTACGGCTGGCCAGAGAGCGCTTTCGTCTCTTCAAGCGGTATCCAGAGATGGATCTGCGTTCCCTTCCCACATTCAGGAAGGAGTTCCAGACCATAATTTTGTCCATATATTTTTTTCAGCCTGCAGTTAATATTATTCAATGCAATATGATGGCCGTTATGCGACGGGGTCTCATCCATACTTTTTAACTGCTCCAGCAGCCGGGTACGTTTCTCCCGGCTGAAAATGCCGTTATCTGTCACGGTAATGTGCAGGTCATGGTCCTTTTGGCAGGCTTCCACCTGTATCACGCCGTGGATCTGTTCCTGGGTGATCCCATGGAAGATGGAATTCTCCACGATCGGCTGCAGGATCAATTTGGGGACTTTTGCCATGTGTACGCGGGAGTCAATGTGGAAGCAAATATCCAGTTGGTTGTAGTATACGGTTTTCTGGATTTCCACATACGTATTTAAGTTTTCCAGCTCCTCGTCCAATGTAATATAAATTTTTTTCGTATTCAAGATGCTGCGCATGAGCCGGATCATGAGGATCATAATACGGTTGGCGTTTTCGGTGTCTCCCATCAAAATATAACATCGTATGGAATTTAGCGTATTGTATACAAAATGTGGGTTGATCTGGGTCTGCAGGAAGCGGATCTCGGTTTCCCGTTTCTCTTCCGAGGTTTTTTCAACTTCGTCGATCAGGCGCGAAATATCATCAGCCATATTGTTAAAGGTCTCGCTTAAAAAGTGAAATTCATCCTGAGTCGTGGTGTTAAGCCGTATGTCGAGATCTCCGTGGGAAATGGATTTCATCCCGTCTGTAAGCTTCGCAAGCGGGCGGCTTAAATGCCGGGATAAGACCCAGGTGATCAATACGCTTCCGGCAAAACAGATGATCCCTACTGTGGCGATATTGGCCAGCAGGCTCCTGCTGTAATCAGACAGGGTGTCCTGGGAGGCGGCTTCAATCAGCCACCAGCCGGAGCTTTTGAGCTGCCTGTAGGTCACAAGGGTGCTCGGGCTTGCGAAGCCGCCTCCCGTGGAAATCTGCGCGGCCCCGCGTTCGATACTCTCCAGCGGGAGCGGCGAATCATAGTGGGTTCCGATCAGGGATTTGTCTTTGCAGGAAACAATCTGCCCTTCCTGATTTACGATAAAAACCTGAGAGGAATCTGCGCCTGCGGAATACGTGCGGTATAAAGAATTTTCATCAATCATGACGGCAAGAATGCCGGACGGCTTTAATGCGGCAGTATTCGTTTTTAAAAGGCGGGCCATAATATAGATATCTTTGGAAGAGGTGGTGACAAAGGGATCCTCATGGGTAGAGATCCACACGACTTTCCCGTTGGCCTCTTCCACCTCTGCAAGCCAGGGGGCTTCGGAGAGCGCGCCGTAATCAAAGGATTCTGCATTGCTGTACTGGAAGCCGTTTAAGCCGTACAGCACGGTGTAATAACTGATATTCAGGTTCTGGTAGGTGTCGCTGTAATTATTAAATAACGTATCGACTTCTTTTTTCAGCAGTAGTTTATCATAGTCTGTCATCTGTGAAAAATCCGCAGTCAGTATATTCCGGAACTGGCGTTGGAAAGGCCCGCTGCTGATCGCAAAAAGAAGCATATTGGTCATATTGTCAATGTTTGAGCCTGTCTGAGCCAGGACTTCCAGGCGCGCTTCACGGAAATCCTTTTCAATCTGCGGGCTGATCTGGCGGTAAAAGGTAAACATCATGATGGACAGCATGATGCACGACATCAGCACAAAGGATATCAGCATCTTGGTCTGGAGTTTAAACATGGAAGGCCTCCGTTTCTTCATATAAGCTTTTATGATAAAGATTATAAGATAAAAGTGTTTGGTTGAAAAGTGAAACAAAAGTGGAAAATAAAAGAACACTGAAAAAGTAAAAAATTTACACATTTGTATATAGTAAAACAAAATTTTCTAAATTCTATGCGGAAAAGAAAAAAACAGTGGGACAAAAACATGGTAAAATAGGTTCAACAAAAAGAGAGGCAGGAAGGCATTTTTCAAAATATCTGCCTGCAACAGGCTCTCAAACGGATGTGAGGGGGCGCTACATTATAAAAAAGGAGGAGTTGGAATGAAAAAGAGAGTATTAGCGGTATTGATGTCAGGAATGATGCTGACGTCCCTGCTGGCAGGGTGTGGTGCCGGCGACGACCAAAAGGACGGCGGACAGGGAGGCGGCACGGACACGCAGAAGGAACAGGAAAGCGATACCGGCAGTGAAGGGCATGAGGAAGTGACGCTCACATTGTGGTGGCCCGGTTCAGGGGACGCTTACGAGGAGCTGGCCAATGGGCTGGCAGAATTGGTAGAAGCGGAGTATGACTGGATCAAAGTGGATCCGCTCGTGATCCCATGGTCTGACTATGACGCAAAAATGAATGTTGCGTTTTCCGGCGGGACGGCGCCTGATCTTTTTGGGGTGGGGTTAAATACGCTTCCCAATTATGTACAGACCGGGAACCTGGCTGATATGCGTGCGGAACTGGGCGAGGACTGGGACGGATGGGAAGACATCCCGGAAAATATTCAGGAATATACGACCTACGAGGATGTGTGGTACGGAGTCCTGATGTGCGACCTTCGCCCGTTCATGTGGAGGAAGGATCTGTTTGAAAAGGCAGGGCTTGACCCGGATACGCCTCCGTCTACAAAAGAAGAACTGATGGAATATGCGGAAAAGCTGACAGAGTATAACGACGACGGCAAGGTAGAGGTGGCAGGATTCCAGATCCAGACGTCAGGCTTCTCAGACCAAACGCTGTTTTCTGCAATGCTTATGTGTGGGATTTCTGATTTTTGGGACGAAAATTATGACCTGACGCTTCTCGAACCGGAAGTCGTGGAAGCGGCAGAGTATTGTAAGTCTTTTGTAGACAACGGACTCTGTGATTACAGCGAAGGGATTGCGACAACAAGCTTCACGGAAGGCCTGGCGGCCATGACCCTGAATACAGCCTGCAATGAGCTGGGCAACTTGAAAGAGACCATCGGGTTTGACAATATCGGCGTGGCAGAACCGTTTATGGACGGAGTGAATTTTGTAGGCGGGACTATTGTATGCGCAAACAAAAATTCGAAGAATATGGAAGCTGCCATGCTGGCATATGAAGTGATGGCAAGCACAAAGGGCTGTGAACTGGCAGGAACGACGGCAGGCTTCTGTCCGCCCAGAGAGTCCGCGCTGGAAGCTTATGTAGCGCAGGCGCCGGAGATCTATGGGCCGATCGCGGAGATTCTTCCAAAGGCAAAAACCTATGGCCCGCTGAATCCATATTTCGCAGATTTCCGTCAGGGCGCGATCATGGACAATATGGAACAGGTATATTATGGGAAGGTAGATGTCAAAGAAGGCCTTAAAAATGCCGTGGATGCTTATAAACAATTACGGGAGGAGCGAGATGCAAATAACTAAAAGATCGTCAGGCAGAAGGTCTTTGTCGCCTTATCTGTATATTGCGCCGGCGTTTTTCGTCTATGCGGTCTTTATCCTGATCCCGCTTTTGTGTGCGATTGTGTTCAGTTTTACGAATTACAATATACAGAATATGAAATTTACGGGATTGGCAAATTATGCAAGGATGCTTGGCGACGCGAAATTTCATCAGGCGCTGCTGAACACGCTTTTATACAGCTTCTTTGTAGTAGCGGTGAATCTGGTTCTGGGGCTTCTGCTGGCCGCAATACTGGGACAAAGGTGGTTTAAAGGGAGTGCGTTCTGCCGCTCGGTACTTTATATCCCTTATATCGTGTCCCCGATTGCAGCATCAATGATCTGGCTTTATTTGTACGACTCGAAAGTAGGAGTAGTCAATATGGTAATCAAGGGGCTGGGATTTTCCGGAAAATCCTGGCTCCTGGATGAAAAAACCGCGCTGCCATGCCTGATTGTGATGGGAATATGGCAGGGGGTAGGGTATTGTATGGTGGTCTATTTTTCTGCATTGAAAAATATCCCGGACTATCTGTATGAGGCGGCAAGGATAGACGGCGCTTCGGCGGTCACGCAGTTTTTTAAAATCAGTATCCCGCTTTTATCGTCCACCACATTTTTCCTGTTGGTCATGACCATGATCTCTTCGTTTCAGGTTTTTGCGCAGATCATGGTGATGACAGGGGGAGGCCCGTTAAGCAGTACGACTACGATTGCCCACCAGATTTATGAGAATGCATTTGTAAAATATTCTATGGGGTATGCGAGCAGCCAGGCGGTAGTATTATTTGCCATTGTATTGATTTTTACATTGATATTCTTTAAATACGGCAACAAGGAAGGGGATGTGGAACTTGACTGAGAAAAAAAGGCGCAGGATAATAAAATCACATTTCCTTGCCCGCGGGCTTGTCTGGCTGTTGGTGGCAGGAATTGTCCTCCTGGTACTGGGGACGCTTATGATCGCACTGTTCACTTCATTGAAAACGCCGGAGGAGACGCTTGTTTCGTCCTTCCGGATCCTGCCGGAGGAATGGCGGTGGGAAAATTATCTGGATGTGATAAAAGGAGACATCTGGGGGAGATACTTTTTTAATTCAACGTTCATCACGGTTGTCGTCGTAAGTGCAAGTATTCTGATCAGCGCTTTGGCGGGATACGCATTTGCGAGAATGGAATTTAAAGGCAGGCAGCCGTTATTCCTGTTATTTTTATGCGGGATGATGATTCCCAGCCAGGTGTATATTATCCCGCAGTATATCCTGATGCGGAGCATTCCGCTGGTCGGGGGGAACGACCTGTACGGCAGGGGCGGCATGGGATTCTTAAATACATACTGGGGGCTGATCATCCCGTTTTTGGCTGCGCCGCTGGGGGTATTCCTGATCAAACAGTTCTACATGGGATTCCCCAGGTCTCTGGATGAGGCGGCAAGGCTTGACGGCTGCAACAGTTTCCAGATATTCCGGTATATTTATCTCCCTTTAAGCAAACCCGTGTTTGCTACATTTGCCATATTAAAATTTACCGGGACGTGGAATGATTATTTTTACTCGCTGATCATGACAAATTCGAAAACGATGTATACGGTACAGATCGCACTGCAGCAGTATAAAGGGGAATACGGAATCGAGTGGCATTACCTGATGGCTGCTACGATATTGTCGGTTTTACCGATACTTGTAGTATATATATTCGCGCAGAAATATTTCACACAGGGAATTGTGACAAGCGGGCTGAAATAAGAAAAAGGGATTGTGAAGGCCTGGCGCCCGGCCAATGTTTGGGCGCTGCCTTTTAGATAAGGAGGAGAGAGATGGTCTATCGATTGAAGAAACAGGAGAATGCGTTCGACACCTATGTACTGTACGACAAGGACCGGCTGCCTGTGAAATGTTACCCTGAGGAGGAAGGACAGGAAATTGTGTTCCGGACAGAGTTAAAGCCGGCAAAATTTTTGACGAAAATGATGGTTCCTGGATTCGGAGGGGCGTACCTATTTGCCGATAATGAAGGGAAAGGATATGAAACCGACGGGGAGCTTTTGGATTTTAATCTGGAGGCGGCCAAAAGCAGGCTGTATCATCTGAAAGAGTTTGCAAAAAAGGTGGAAAGGGAGTTTACATTCTGCCCGGCAGCGCAAAAGGAAATCCTTGCAGAGGCAGGAAAGCAGCTGGCCGGGGAACTTTCCGATGAGGAAGTGCTTTCACTCCTGGGCAGGCTTTTGTGGGCAGGAGAGGAACTGGTGGAATTCTGGTCCAGGAACCGGATCGCGAAAAACGGGCTGCGGAAGGATTTTATGCTGGGATGTTCCACCAAGGGCCTGACCGATGCCGACGACTTGTGGAAGGAACGTTTTAGCGGACTGTTTAACGGGGTGTGCATTCCTACACATTGGGGAGTCCTGGAACCCGTCAGGGGCGAAACGCATTATGAAGTGATTGACGAGATGGTTGAGTGGGCCCACGCGCAGCATATGAATATTCGTCTCCACGCCGTGATTTGGTTCTGCAGCCTGTGGGAGAAACAGAACTGGATGGGGGAACTGCCTTTCGATGAGGTACGCGCCCTTGTCAGGGAACGGGTGGAATTTCTGATGGACCGTTATGGGGACAAGCTGGATTATGTAGATTTCAACGAGCCCATGCAGAGCGACGGACTGAATATGACGTTTGACGAGCATTTTTCGGTGGTGATGGACGCCTATGAAATCGTGAAGCGGCACAACCCGGATTGTAAGATCATGATTAATTTCTTTAACGAGTGGCAGGAACTCTATGCCATCGACCGGGTTGGGAAAATGAAAGACTACTATGAGATGACCGGGCTCCAGATCAGCGAACATGAATGGAGCGTCTCTGTGTACCAATATATTGACCGATGCCTTGAGGCGGGGATGGACATTGACTGTCTGGGACTGCAGTGGCATGACCACCCTTACGATCTGTTCGGGGCGTATGAATTGATTGAGCAGTGGAGCAGCAGATATCATCTGCCGATTCAGATTACAGAGCTGGAAGTGGCCTCGGGAATGGGAAGGCCTGCCTATGTGTGCGAAACAAGACCGAACCCCGCGCCGGAACTGTACTGGCATGAACCGTGGAGCCAGAGGTCGCAGGCAGAGTGGTTTGAGAAATTTATGCTTCTGTCCTATGCGGCGCCGGAGGTAGAAGCCTTCTGTGTATTCGGGTTCTGCGATGCGCCTGCCCAATGGGGGAGCTATGTAAACGGAAAAGGAATCGCGGAAAGATTCAGGGTTTCGGCCTGTGCATTTACCGGCGTGCTGGATGAAAACGCGGAGCCGAAGCTCTCCTATTATACATTGAAGCGGCTGGCAAAGCAGCTTGGGATTCAAAAAAGATCAGGAAAAGGGAAATAAGCGTTGAAAGCATAAAACACGTCCGGTTTTGGGAATCGGGCGTGTTTTTGTTACAGCTCGCGGTCAGTCGGGCCGTGGACTGCGATGTGTTTTTTGTCATGCAGATTGAAAGTTGCCCGGTTTCATGATAAAATTTATATGCCGGAAAACCTTGTGGAGTACACGGGTTATTTTCAGGCAGTTACGGAGAAGCTGGAAAAGTGGGGCCAGGGAAGCATGAAAGTATTATTACATGACGATTTGTGCCGGGAATCGGCATGGACGCAAGAATGAAACAGACCGGAGGTTAAAAAATGTACAGCTTTGATAAAATGGCAAAAAAGCCGTTGGGAGCCAGGACGGAGGACGAATTGATGAAGTATATCCTTCAGGAGCCTGTGGAGCCCGGGCAGAAGATTCCAAATGAATTTGAACTGGCTGAAAAATTCGGCGTCGGGCGGAGTACGATCCGGGAGGCGGTCAAAGGGCTGGTGTCCAGAGGGATTTTGGAGGTCCGCAGAGGGGCAGGCACCTTTGTTATCAGCACCAGCAGTGTGAATGAGGATCCGCTTGGGTTTGGAAAAATTGAGGATAAATATAAGCTGGCTCTGGATCTGTTTGACGTGCGCCTCATGATCGAGCCGGAAATCGCAGGCCTGGCCTGCAGAAATGCGAAGGGGGATGACCTTAAAACTCTCAAAAGGCTGTGCGACGAGACGGAACGGCTATATTTGAGCGGCAGCAACCATATCAATAAGGATATTGAATTTCATACCTGTATTGCGCGGTGCAGTAAGAATCAGGTCGTGGAAACCCTCGTGCCGGTCATTAATACGGCAGTGTTTACATTTGCCAATCTCACGCACCGTCTCTTGAAGGAAGAAACACTGGAAACGCACCGGGCAATCACAGATGCAATCTTAAAGCGTGATTCCGTGGGAGCCAGATGTGCCATGATGATGCATTTGACCTATAACCGCCAGACGATTCTGCGGATAATGGAGGAACGCAGCCAGAGAAGTGAAGATTGGCTCTAAACAGAGCGAAACATCAGATGAATCTAAAAAAGATGGGACGTCCTATAAAACCATATTGGAAATATGCACAAAAGAGAAAGGCTCTGGCACACGGAAAGCCTTTCTTTTTTGTGTTATTTATGGAAAAGGAAATAAATACATCAGATGTATTGAAGAAATAAGCATGAAATTATATAATAAAGCCACAATAACATAAGACGTCAGATGTTATAAAGAATGTTAAGACTATAAAAAGAAATGAGGAGGTCAATCATATGACTGGTGAAGCAATGGCATTGAATCCGACCAGACTGGTGGTAGCTGCTATCGCAGGGCTGATCGTATTACTTTTATTGATTATCAGGTTTAAGGTTCAGGCAATGGTTTCGATTCTGGTAGGAGCGATCGTGATCGGTCTTGGGGCGGGCATGCCTTTTGAAGACATTGTAACGGCAGTAAACGATGGAATCGGCAATACCCTGAAAGGGATCGCATTGCTGGTAGGGCTTGGCTCTATGTTCGGAGCAATTCTGGAATCATCCGGGGGTGCGCAGACATTGGCTGTGAGTATGGTAAAATGGTTCGGAGATAAGAAAGCGGCCTGGGCGCTTGGAATTACAGGGCTGGTCATCGCCATGCCGGTATTTTTTGACGCAGGGCTGATTATCTTGATTCCGCTTGCATTTTCACTTGCAAAAAGGACAAACCGTTCTTCCCTGTTCTATGCAATCCCGCTTTTGGCAGGGCTTGCGGTGGGGCATGCGTTTATCCCGCCAACACCGGGGCCGGTGTTAGTTGCGACCATGTTGGATGTAGAACTTGGATGGGTCATCATGGTAGGTATTTTATGCGGGATTTTTGCCATGGTCGCAGCAGGGCCGGTGTGGGGCGCAGTTTGCGGAAACAAATATATGATTCCGGTTCCGGAACATGTGGCGAATCAGGAAGAGATTGATGAATCCAGGCTTCCGAATTTCTGGACGATCGTAGGAATCATACTGATTCCACTGGTGTTGATTATTCTTGATTCCGTGGCAGGAGTAGTTCCGGCATTAAGTTCTCTGGCGCCGATATTTGGTTTCCTTGGGGAGCCGTTTGTGGCGCTGCTGATAGCAACGATTGCGGCAATGTTGATTCTTGGGCTGAAACATGGGTATAATATGGAAGAACTGGAAAAGATCATGACAAAATCATTGGAACCCACCGGATTAATTCTTCTGGTAACGGCATGCGGCGGTGTCCTCCGGTATATGCTCCAGTATTCCGGCCTTGGCGACCTGATTGGAAATGCAGTTTCTTCCGCAAATCTTCCGATTGTCGTTGTTGCATTTATTGTGGCTGCGCTGGTCAGGATCTGCGTGGGGTCTTCAACAGTTGCTATGACAATGGCAGCAGGTATTATTGCGGCTATGCCGGGGATCGCAGAGCTGTCCCCATTGTATCTGGCCTGTACGACAGCGGCAGTGGCAGGCGGAGCGACGGTGTGCTCCCACTTTAATGATTCCGGTTTCTGGCTGGTAAAATCGCTGGTCGGAATGGATGAAAAGACCACCTTGAAGACATGGACGATCATGGAGACCATTGTGGGCGGAACAGGGTTTATTGTGGCATTGGTTATTTCGTTTTTTGCCTGATTGTATGTTTTAACAGGCTAAAAATTTGCGAGGAAAAATAGTATATGTTAGGAGGAGAATCATGGAATTGAGAAGCCAGGAAATGAGAAAGAATGCGCCGGAGCTGGATCCGCTGCGTATAGGAACCGGATGGAAGCCGGAAGATCTGTCTAAGCCACAGGTGATGATTGAGAGTACGTTTGGCGACAGCCATCCGGGAAGCGGACATTTGGACATTCTGGTGGAGGAAGTACGTAAAGGAATCGATGGGGCGGGCGGGCACGGCGCGCGTTATTACTGTACGGATATCTGCGACGGCGAAAGCCAGGGCACCGACGGAATCAACTACAGCCTTATAAGCCGCGAGATGATCGCCAATATGATCGAGATCCATGCCAATGCTACGCCATTTGACGCTGGGGTGTATCTTGCGAGCTGCGACAAAGGGCTGCCGGGTAACCTGATGGGGCTGGCAAGGGCGGACATCCCGTCTGTGGTAGTGCCCGGCGGCACAATGAACGCCGGGCCGGAAATGCTGACATTAGAGCAGTTGGGCATGTACAGTGCAAAATATCAGCGGGGCGAGATTGATGAGGAAAAACTGAACTGGGCAAAATGCAATGCCTGTCCAAGCTGCGGAGCCTGTTCCTTTATCGGCACGGCCTCCACGATGCAGATCATGGCGGAGGCTTTGGGCCTGTCGCTACCAGGGAGCGCGCTGATGCCCGCCACAAGCCCGGATCTGCTTACATTTGCCAGAGAAGCCGGGGCACAGGCGGTAAGGCTGGCTGCGATGCCCAATATGCGGCCCGGTGATATTGTCACAGAGGACAGTTTTGAAAATGCAATCCTGGTACACGCTGCGATATCCGGAAGTACCAACTGCCTGCTGCACATTCCGGCGATCGCCCATGAATTTGACATAGAGATCACCGGGGATACATTCGACAGGCTTCACCGGAATGCGCGCTATCTTCTGGATGTCCGCCCGGCAGGACGCTGGCCCGCAGAATGCTTCTACTATGCAGGAGGCGTACCCGCCATTATGGAGGAGATCCGGCAGCATCTGCATCTGGATGTGATGACGGTGACAGGAAAGACTCTGGGAGAAAATCTGGATGAGTTAAAGAAAAACGGCTTCTACGAGAGATGTGAAAAATGGCTCCAGGAGTTCAACCGCCGCTATCAGGTTTCCCTGAAAAAAGAAGATATCATTCGCCCCTATAAGGACGCAATCGGGACGGACGGGAGCATTGCGGTGTTACGGGGAAATCTTGCGCCGGAAGGGGCGGTCATCAAGCATACGGCATGCCCGAAGGAAATGTTCAAGGCTGTTTTGAGAGCAAGGCCTTTTGACAGTGAAGAAGAATGTCTGGATGCGGTCATCAGGCACAAGGTGGAAAAAGGGGATGCGGTGTTTATCCGCTATGAAGGGCCAAAGGGCAGCGGGATGCCCGAGATGTTCTATACTTCCGAGGCCATCAGCAGCGACAGGGAGCTGGGGAAGAGCATCGCATTGATCACGGACGGGCGGTTTTCCGGTGCATCTACAGGTCCGGTTATCGGCCACTGCAGCCCGGAGGCCGTGGACGGCGGTCCCATTGCGCTTGTAGAGGAAGGCGACCTGATCGAAATTGATGTGGAAGGCCGGAAGCTGAACATCATCGGGATTGCAGGAGAGCGCAAAACCATGGAAGAGGTGGCCGCTGTTTTGGAGGCACGCCGCCAAAACTGGAAGCCCCGTCAGCCCAAGTACAAAAAAGGCGTGCTCCGCCTGTTTAGTGAGCATGCGGCAAGCCCAATGAAAGGGGCGTATCTGGAGTATTAAGAGGAGTGCGGGCGCTTATCGCGCCTGCACTTTTGCGAGGGGGATTCCTGCAAGAATTGGCAAGAGTCCGGCACGTTGTCAGGATAAATTTGTCTGAATGAATCAGGAGAGTACAGGAGCCGCAGGGATACGGCTCCTGTATCACGGGGGAGGGAAGGTGGAGCCTGAGTCAGGGAGAGAGGCAAAGCCGTCCTGGGAATCAGTCAGGACAGCAGCCAGTCAATCAAATACAGCGATTTGATCCCATCGTACGAATGGATATAATTTCTGTCCATTGATAAAATGATTTTTTCGTAGTTGTCGGATATCATGCGTAAAGGCCTGATCTCTCGTTCTCTTGTTTCCGGCGACATCATGCTTTCTGTTACCTGCACATAAAGTTTGTCATTCGGTTTTTCCGCAACAAAATCCACTTCCGTTTCTCCGACTTTCCCGATATAAACGCGGTAATCGCGGCGGATCAATTCTAAGAATACGATATTCTCAAGGATATGCCCACGGTCTGCATCACGATAGCCGAGAAGCATATTTCGGAATCCCATATCGATGATATAGTTCTTTCCTAAAGTTTTCAGAAGCTGCTTTCCTTTCACATCGTATCGCCCTACAGAGAGGAAAATAAAGGCGCTGCGCAGCATGGAAATATATTTATCCACGGTTTTGCCGGCAACATTTTTTGCGGTTTGGCCCGGAAGCTCTCCCACGTTGGACAACGCATTGCCTATGCTGTTGGGAGAAGTGATACTGCCGATATTGGAGCAAAGGAACAACAGGATTTTATGGAGCGTTCCCTGATCAGCCTGATTGTTGCGCTGGAGAATATCGCGCAGAACTACAGTGGAGTAGATGCCTTCTAACGCCTGGTTGCTTCTTGCTTCGTGAAACTGAAATTCTCTGAGGATCGGCATGCCGCCGAACTGGAGATATTTCTGAAACTTTTCCTCCATCGTGACAGACGGCTCAAATTCATAGAAGGTCAGGAACTCCTTAAACGAAAGCGGCAGCATGCGGACTTCTATATATCGTCCGGAGAGCATGGTGGAAAACTCGGTTGACAGCAGATATGCGTTGGAGCCGGTGATATAGATATCCACATCAAAATCAAGCCGAAATGATTCTATGGCCTTCTCCCAATGCTCCACATTCTGAAGTTCGTCAAAGATTAAATAGGTCTTCCCGGTTGTTGGAATGCGCCCGCTGACATAGTCATAAAAGGAAAGATAGTCTAAGAGATTGCGGTAACGCAGGGATTCCAGGTTCATATGGATTATATGGGGATCAGATACGCCGTTGTCCGACAGATACTGATGGAAGAGGTCAAGCAACGTTGATTTCCCGCATCTGCGGATACCGGTAACGATTTTAACCAGATCCACATCTTTGTTTTGGATCAGCTGATTTAAGTATTCAGGGCGGTTTATAAGTCCAGCCATGGCGCACCTCCTTAGACTTTTATTTCCACGAAGCAACGACCGAAACGGAGTCGCCACAACTTGCCGCGCTGGAAATTGGATATCCCGTTAGTTTGCTGCGGGGTCTTTGACTTTTATTATACCCCAAAATAAAAAAAATACAACAATTTCTTACTTATAAGTCGAAAAGTTTATAAAAAATTAAAGTTTCAGACTTGCAAGTCGGAAACTTTGTAAAAAATAAAGTTTTGAACCTGTAAATAAAAAAAGATAAAAAATGTTGAACCTGACATAAATATTCTTCTAAGTATCAGTCTGTGCAGATGCCATATGTAGTATGCCTGTACAAAGGATATTTCTACAATATCCGCCATACGTTTCAGGCATCAGAACAGACCATTCAGGCAGTTTTGCATAAAAGGAAAAATAGAAATAGTATAATGTTTCTATAGATATTCAAGCATCGAATGGGAGGGCGAGAGAATGAATTCGAAAACAGAAAAAAAGCAGCTTATTATTTTTGCGGCAGTGGCTTACGGAATTACGTATCTGTTGGGGATCCTGATGTGGTATGGGTATGCAAAGGGGATAGAACTGAGTGCGTTTCCCAATGCACAGATGATGTATCCGGCCATGGGGGTGATGCTCGCGTTTCTTCTGACACAAAGGAAGGATGAGAATATGCCCCGGGCATTTTACCGGATATTCATTGTGTCGGCGGCGATTCAGATTCTCTTTGCCGTACTGTCAGTATTCATGCCGGATATGACAGTAGAAATGCCGGGCGGGACGGTCTCGGCGTGGTTGCTCTGGCTTCAGTTTGTCCAGATCATAGGAGGGATCCTCTGCCTGATTTTTCTCTTTGTGTCCGGGAAAAAAAGACGGGCGGCATATGGGCTGCGGTGGAAGAACTGGAAGGCGTCTATCCTCTGCATTCTTTTGTTTTTGGTACTGTATTTTGGGCGGGCTGCGCTGGCCTATATGATGCAGGGACAGTTTACCGTCTTTTTTGATATCCTGAAAAGCCCGGAGGCATGGATTATGATCGGGGTTCTGCCTTTGAATTTCGTGTTTGCATATGCTGCGTTTTTCGGAGAGGAATATGGATGGAGATATTATCTGCAGCCGATTCTACAGGAGAAATTCGGCCTGCGAAAGGGCGTGCTGCTTCTGGGCGTCGTGTGGGGGCTGTGGCATCTGCCTCTGGATTTCTTTTTCTATGTGACGCCGGAGAAAGGGATCATCATGACGCTGAGCCAGGTGATCACATGTATTACACTGGGCATTTTTTTCGGATATGCATATATGAAGACGGAAAATATCTGGGTGCCTGTCATTCTGCACTTCCTCAATAATAATCTGGTCCTGGTCATATCCGGGCAGTTTTCCGCGGACGTGCTGCAGGATCAGAGCGTTTCATGGACGGACGTGCCGGTTTCCCTGCTGTTGAATGGACTGCTTTTCGGGCTGTTTATCCTTGCAAAGCCTTATCGTGAGAAAAAAGAAATGAAGGAACTGTTATAACAGTATAAAATCTGGAACTACCTTATCAGCTTTGGAGCCCCGCCGTGTATGGCGGGGCTCTGTTTCTGTATCCCTAAAGCGCCGCTTTTTCCACAAGAAATCCTGCTTTCTCCAAGCTTTTCTTTGCCGCTTCTGCGTTTTGCTTTCCCTGGATCTCCAGACAGACGCGGGAAAGCCCGGCGGGAAACCCCTGGGATTTCAGCAGGTTCCTCATCTGTGCTGCGTCCATATACAGACCGGCGCCGTCCGACAGGGCGAGAAAGCTGCCTGTGAAAGAAGCAGGGACGCCTGGGTCTGGAGGATCGTTTTTGTATACCGGGGGAGAGGGCGCTTCTGCGGAAATCGAGCCCTGTGGGGAAAAGGCAGCCTCCGCCGTGCTGTAAGAAGCTGTTTTGCTCTGGCAGGACACCGATTCCGCCTCACCGGCATAAGACGCAGGCCTCTCCCCGGTGGAAAAGGCAGCCTCTGCCGCATCGGAAAACAGGGTGATTTCCACATCCAGCGTTTCCGCTTTCTCCCGGAAAACCTGTGCCTGCCGTCTGGTAATGGGGGAGCCGTATTCATCGGAGAGGCTCTGGAAAAAATCTTCCCCGGCCACGAGAAGGGGCGCAGACCCGAGACGTTTTTTCCCGGCGGATTTTATAATCTTTAAAGGCCAGGCGGACAAATCGACCCCTGAGATTTCCGTGGAAGCCTGATAGCTCCCGATCCGGATATTTGCCTGCGCGCGGTAGGCTGCCCAGCAGTGTGTCAGGCCGGGAAAATCCTGAATCTGTAGAAACAATTCATTGGTAATGTCCTGAGAGGGAAGCGAAGCCATCATACGGACGGGCTTCTGGTCAGCCCTCTCTTCTGTGATGAGCCGCCAAAACAGAAAGAGGGCGAGCAGGAGCGTGCCGGATAACAGAAAAACGGACAGGAGCGCATAGGGGGCGAGGCGCGGTTTCCCGGCTTTTCGGGAAGGCCGTCCAGGAAAGATTTTTCGGGAACACGGTTCAGGAGTTCTTTGCCGGGGAGGCTGGCGGCGAGATGTTTTTCGGGAAGAGTGTTCAGTCGTCATACATGTGTTCCTCCAATAACAGATCCTCCAGTTTTTGTCTGCTCCGTCTCAGCCGCCATCCCATGACAGCCAACGCCGCTGAAAAGAAGAACACGGTTCCGGCAAGGACGGACGGCCACCAGGAATTTGTTTCAACCTTTTTTTCCACGGTTAATTCGATGATCTCAGGCTCCTGGATGTAAGTGGAAAAATCCTGGGTCTGGGTGTAGGACTGCCCGAAAGCGTCTTCGTATGTCAGGGTCAGAGCGCCGGAGGTCGATCCATAGGCGCTTTCGCCGGCGTCGGCGTCCGCCTGTCGGATGGATTCCATGTTTTTGTTTCCCACGTAGATTTTCATGGAACCGCTGTAAGAAGCACCGCTATCAAGAGTCCCGGCAAATACGGATTCCGTGGGGAACAGGCCGGGGGCATTTAAGTCCACCCGGGCGTTGTAGATGGGGGCTCGTCCGGTGTTGCGTATCTGTAACTGTGCATAGGCCGTCTCCATGGAAAAGACCTTTTCGGCCAGGCTGAATCCCTCCATGGACGCCTGCACTGGCTGAAAGATTTCCAGCCAGGCCGTCTCGGAAGAATTATAAGCCATCCCCTCTTCAGTTTCATAAGAGAATAGAAATTCCACAGGAAGCTTTTTTTGCGCCGCCCCAGGGGATACACAGGCAACCGTGGAAATGGCGATCATATCCTGTGGGGATATGGATTCAAAATAAAAGGAAGCCGCGGTCAGGGAAACGGTTTCGTCCGCAGGCTTTACGCTGACGCTTAAATTGTAAATGGCGTCGGTACGGCTTTTATTTCTAAAGCAGGTGACAAATTCCCGTTGGCTTCCGGCCTGGATTTTTTCTGCGGCCAGATTGTTGGATTCTAAAAGCAGCTTTGGCTGATGGATGACTTTTTCCTCAGCCGCAGGAGCGTCCTCATAATCTGCAGAAAAATCAGAGGCGTTACTGCCGGTTCTTTCTAAAGAAATGCCCGTCATTTGATTTCCTCCTTCATAACCCCTGCATCCATCTCAAAGATCCGGTCGCACAGAATCCGTAAATCTTCGCTGTTATGGCTGGACAGCAGAATGGTCTTGCCCCGCTGTTTCTCTTCCAGAAGCAAGGAGCGCATTTCCTGTACGCCGTGTTTATCCAGCCCGTTAAAGGGCTCGTCCAGAATCAGAAGCGCAGGATCCTCCATGATGGCCTGCGCGATACCAAGACGCTGGCGCATCCCCAGGGAATACTTTGACACAGGTTTGGTAAGTCCGGGATTTAAGCCCACCCGAAGGAGGGACACCGTGATATCCCGCCCGGTCAGATTTCCGCGTAAGTCCGCAAGGATCTCCAGATTGCGCCTGCCGCTTAGATGGTCCAGAAATCCGGGCGTCTCAATGATGGCTCCCATGCTTTCCGGGAAATCAATTTCTTTCCCGATGAATTTTCCGCCTACGCGGACGAGCCCCGCTGTCACGGGAAGGAATCCGCAGATGCATTTCATCAGGACGGTCTTGCCGGAGCCGTTGTTGCCCGCAATGCCGTAGGTTCTGCCGCGTTCCACCTGAAAATCTAATTCCTGCAGAACCTCTTCTCCGTGAAAGCATTTACGGACTTTTGCAAGTTCTATATAAAAATCATTTTCCATTATAAAGTCCTTTCAAAGCTGTGTTTCCACTTTCCGCTCCAGCGCCGCCAGATGAAGCAGCGCCATGCTAAGAGAGAGCAAAAGCAGAAAGATCCAAAGTGCATATTGCCCGCATCCCCAGTCATTTTCTGCAAGGATCCATTCGGAGGGGTCAATATAATAGAGGAAATCCAGATACCGTTCCCGAAGGATGATTCCAAAAGAATACAGGATGAACGGAAGACCCAGAGCCAGATAGGAGGAACCGCTTACGGTTCCGGAAAATGCCCCGAAACTGGATAGTGCGGAGGCAATCAGACAGATTTTTCCGGCTGTGGAGAGCAAGTTTCCCACGGCCTCTTTGGGATACCGCCAGAGTTCCTCCCGCCCGTACAGAAGGAGGAAAAACATAAGCAGGCATGGAAGCATTGCCGTCAGCCAGACAAGCGCGCCGGATAGGGCGGTTGAGAGCGCCCTGTTGCGGCAGTAATCCTGTTTCCCGGTCCGTAAAACCAGGAGCCGTAGAAAATGCCGCTGATGCTCCCGCAGGTAGGCGTCCCCCCAGGGCAGGGTGGCCGTGATGGGGATGAGATACAGTACGGTGCGGGATTTCAATGCGTGTTCCAATGCGCTCAGAAAAGTACCGCAGGAAAGAGGCGTCGGTTTTTCGGCATTCCACTTCAGATCCGGCCAGGATGTGCCGATTAGGATACCCGCCAATGCCAGAGCCGCGGCAAGAAAAAATTTTTTGTCCAGAATCATGCGTTTAAAATCCATTTGAGCCTCCGTTCAGGAACCGCATACAAAATGTTGTCCGCTTAATTCCCCAAAAATAAAAAATTATATTTGGACAGCGCGCGGTAGGAAAGAAAGGCGGCTGCCGCGAGTATCAGTCCGAAAAGCCCCATGGACTGCCAGAGAGCGGGCAGGTTGTCATATCCGAAATCATGCATTCCATAGACCGCATGGTTGAGAGGGCTGATCCATCCTACGATGCTGCGGATGCGGTACATTTCATAATCTTCCACCCCCAGAAGCCTGCCCAGTACGCTGGGATCAAGCAGGAAACCATACAGGCTGTAGCCGATACTCAGGAGCATCCCATATTTTTTATCCAGTACCAGATTGCCCAGAAGGATCAAAAACGCCAGCGTCAGGCTGTAACCCAGCATCAGCATAAAAACCTGTGCCATGCAGCCATAGGGGCTGATGCTTTCCATGACTTTCACGGTGGAGGGGATGTGCAGATGTTTGCCCGCGCCGGAATATCCCAGGAGCGCGGCGGTTCTGCTCCACATATTTCCGGGAAATGCATGCTTCATACACAGAAGTGTGGTGGAGGCCATGATGAACAATACATACAGGCAGGTACAGCCTGCGATGTACAAAAACTGTGCGGCCAGCCATTTTTTCTTTGTCATCCGCACCAGGTAGAAGGGCGTGAACGCGTTTAGCTTCGGGACGTCTGAGAATAAAAAGATCAAAAGCAGGGACATAAGCAGGACAGCGGCGGCATCCCCGAATGTCCAGAGAAACGGCTCTACCGCCTGTATGCTTGTCTGATACTGCCCGATGGTCTCCATGACGCGGCCGCTTAGCAAAAAGCAGATGACAATGCCCAGCAGAAACGTGAGGACGACCCTTGCATTTTTAAAAAATCCCAAAAACTGGTATCGGACTGCGGCTATCACCAGCTTCATGGCTTAGTACCCCAGGCCCCGGTCGATCACCGTGCCGTCTGCCGCGTTGATGGTGAGGATGCTCATGCGCGGATAGCCGATGGTGTGGTCGTTTGCTTCGCCGTCATACACGTAGTGGACGTCCTGCACCCCGAAGAAATCCCACACCGGAACCAGAAGCCCGTGGCGGCTGTCCGCGCCGGGGTCATAGATCCGCATATAGCCAAGCGTCGCCTTTGACACATTGACTTTGATGCTGTCGGGAGCCGTATAATCTGAAAAATGAATGGAAGCCATCTCTTCAAAAATATCTGCAATCTCCGGGAATGAGAGGATTTCCACATTGCTGACCTGCTCTTCTTCCAGTTCATACAAATTAAAAATGTCCGCCCGCTGGAGCCCGTCTTTATTTACATAGAACTCAATCCGTTCGTAACACCAGGGTTCCACCGTACTCTCCATGGATTCCAGGCCGCCGCCCATATCCATCTCGTCTGTGACCGGGAATCCGTCCACGTCCCGGGTGTAGCTGACCATGTAACCGGCGTCGGGAAAGGAAATCTCCGTGGTCGGTATCAGGCTGTCTTCGCTTTGTTGGGTTTTAAGACTCAGGTCAGCCGTTTTGGCAGAGAAATTGCCAAGGCCAAGCGTCTCCATGTATCCGTCGGCAATCTCTACGGCCTGTTCCGGGGTGATCCCCGCCATCTCCTCCGCCTTTTCCCGGGAAGGCGCGGAAGGATTGGCGGGGGCGTCTCCGCTGTCGTACATGGAAGGCGTCCAATTCGCTATCATAGAAGAATCGCCGTTTTCTATACGGCATATGCGGATGTCCATGGGAGCGCTCAACGTTTCACGGAGACGGTAGCTGTAAACGGCGTCGTCCAGTTCCACGGCGCCGGAGAAATATCCGTCGCCGCGATCCGCATATTGTTGCTGCGCGCCAAAGGCGGGGGTGATCACGGTTTTCTCGATGGTTTCAGGGGCGCTATTATAAACCTCTTCCCAGGAGGCGATGGATTGTGCAAGGCTGAAAGCTTCCTCCGGATTCTCCATGCCGTTTTCCCTTGCGGATGCGATCAGCCCGAAAGGGTCAAGGTTTCCTTCCGCCTGCCAGGCTTTTAATTGATTGAGCCGCTCCTGCGCCTCTGCCTTTGTTGTTTGAAAATACGCGTCCCCGTCATAGATGGGGGCGTCCCCGAAAAAGGCGTTTGTGACTGTATTGATCCATTCCTGGTCAAAGGGCTTTTGCCCTACCTTGTATATGGCGATCTTATCCACGTCCGGGACATAGACGTCGGCGTTGCAGTTAAGCTGATAGCTTCCGTCATTGCCCGTCCGGGACGCTTCATATTTTTCCGGAACCTGCAGCCGCTGTGACAGCGCATTGCTTTTGGATTCCGGCGCAGGATCCGCCTCCTTATAGTTTTCTGTACTCAGCGCGCCCTTTTCACGTACAATAGGTTTTTCCGGCGTCTTCTGGCATCCGGCCGCCAGGCCGGAGATCAAGGCGCCGCAGAGCAGCAGGGAGAGAAATTGTGTTTGTTTCATACTATATCTGGTCCTCCGTTTCATCTGGATTGTGGCTCCGCAGGGATATAAATTACGGGATGCCCGTTGGGTATACCCTGCCGGACGTAGTCCGCCCATCCCGCAGGGATATGGATTGCGGAATGTCCGTTGGGTATAGTATACAGAATATTTTGTAATCGAGTCATCGCCGGAATGTAACCAAAATGTAAATCTTTTTGTTTATAGATTGGAGATACGATGGTTTGAAAAAGAGCAGGCGGCATTTAAATCATTTTTATTTTTAAAAGGTTGGCGTCTGCTTTCAGCAGCACAGGCGTCAGCAATATGCAGCAGGCAAAAAATGTTTCATTTTATGAGAGACTTGAATTGTATTTCAGGCGAAGCAATGGTAAGATATAAAAAGCAGAAGATATGGAAAAGCGGGTGTAAGGGTCAATTAGAAAAATATTTTGCCCATAAATAATAGGAGTTGGACAGTTTTTTTGTGCATTCTGCTGTTTTTTTGGGTTAAATCTTGTCTATATTGATGCATTTACAAAAAATTATTTTTGTGATACAATTTTTTTAAGGTAATACCTATTACTTATATGCGCAAGGCGGAGTCATTGCCATGCAGCATTCATACGTATGACAGGCAAAAAATAAACAAGGACGCCGCGGCCATGCCGCCCATAGAGCAGGATTTGCCATCTGTTTGCGCAATGCCGCACCAGAAACCGTCTATGTCAGGGCGTGGGACAGGCAGAAAGGATTTTACAATGTACAAAGAGCATGAATATTATCTGAAACGCTGTATCGAGGTTTCGAAGCATTCGCGCGAGGCGGGCAATACCCCATTCGGCGCGATTTTGGTGGATGCGGAAGGCAATATTTTGCTTGAGCAGGAGAATGTGGAGATTTCGACCAAAAAGTGTACCGGACATGCGGAGACTCAATTAGTAGAGCGGGCATCTGTATTATATGAGAAGGATTTCCTGTGGAACTGCACGCTGTATTCTACCGCAGAACCCTGTGCAATGTGTTCGGGAGCGATTTATTGGGGAAACATCGGACGGGTCGTATATGCCATGACGGAGAAGGAACTGCTTTCGCTGACCGGTGCAGATGAACAGAATCCAACCTTTGACCTGCCTTGCAGAGAGGTATTTGCAAAAGGCCAGAAAGCCATCGAAGTGATCGGCCCATTCCCGGAGATTGCCCCGTTGGCGGCAGAAGTCCACAAAGGATACTGGAACAATCAGAAATAAGGAGATACAAATGGAAAAAAATAATACACAAGATACAGAATTTTCATTGAGCGCCGTACCGGAAAGCGAGCGGAAAAGCTATTTCAGCCTGACCATTGTATGGACGGGTTTTGTATTTGTAATTACCAGTATGATGGCAGGCGGAGGCCTTTCCGCCGGACTGGATTTCAAGATGATTCTGGTGGCTATCATAGCAGGCAATGTTTTCCTGAGCGCAATCGCAATTCTGGTCAGCATCATTGCCAGCAAGACCGGGCTGACCTTTGCACTGATGACCCGGTACAGCTTTGGGGAAAAGGGTTCACGGATCGCCTCCATGTTTGTGCCGATTGTCAATATCGGCTGGTATACCATTCAGGCTGCGACCTACGGGCATTTCATCGCGCAGGCGTTCAATCTGGGCGACATTGCAGAGTTGATCTGCATGGCAGTCAGCGCCATCGTGATGGGAATTTTCGCCATGAAGGGAATTAAGGCAATCAGTATTCTGGGATATATTGCAATCCCTGCAATTATCTTCCTGTCGCTGGCAACCTCCATCCGCGCCGTAGGCATGATCGGGCTGGACGGCCTTTGGAACTACACGCCGGAGGGGCATATCACGTTATCCAACGGAATTACCGTTGTCATCGGAACCTGGATTTTGTCCACATCTACCTGTATTGCGGACATCATGCGTTATGCAAGGTCTACAAAGGAGGCGATTGCAGCAACTTTGACCGGGCTGTTGGGGGGCAACATTTTTATGATCCTCTGCGGCACAATCACATCCGTTGCAGTGGGAGACAGCGATTTGACCAACGTATTGCTGTCCATGGGGCTTTTGATTCCATGCCTGATCCTGATGACGACCAATATTTTTACGACCAATGCATCCAACCTGTATTCCACATCCCTGAATCTGTCCAATGCTTTTCATATGGACCGTCAGAAGATTATTGTGGTGCTGCTTGCAATTTCAGCGCTGGCTACATTATGCAGACCGTATCAGGTCGGGTTTCTGTTTACTTTCCTGGATTTGCTGGGGACGATCGTGCCTCCGCTTCCGGGAATCATTCTGGCGGATTACTTTATCATCCACAAAGGGGAATACAAGGATCTGGGCAGCGTGAAGTTTTCGCAGTTTAACGCAATCGCATGGCTTACGTGGGCAATCGCACTGGCCGGGGTATACCTGATCCCGTTTGGGTTGCCGGCACTGAAAGGCCTGATCATCGGCGGAGTACTCTATCCGATCCTGATGAAAATCACTAAAAAAGAAGTTGCTGTATGAGGACTTGCCCTCGAACGAATGAGAAGGGGCGTTACATTATGAAAAGGAAGAAGGCAAATGCAAAGCATTTTTAAAAATACCTTCTTCCGACCAGCCCTCAAACGAATGTGAGGGGGCGTTACACTATAAAAAAGGGGGAAGCAAATGCAAAGCGATATGGGAAAATATAAACTTGCAGCCCTGATCGGTATCATAATCATGGGAATCGGCTCGTTCATGGCCTGCCTGTGTTCCGCATCGGCGCTTATTATGACGGGAAATGTGTTATTAATTATCAGCCTGTTTATTATGACGTATGCATTCTCTTCATGGCAGCCATAGGAAGTAAAAAACAGGGATAATGGCGGCTTGCGCAGCCGCGCTTCGGCGCGGGTGCGCAAGCCGCACACTTTTTTTTCGTTTCGGGAATCGTGGTTCACATGGCTCTGATATAGTACGCAATCTGATAGGGCAGGCGCTCTTCCGTCTGTTCCAGATTTGTCCCCAACAGTTCTTTGATCTTATTCATCCGGTAAATCACGGTGTTTCTATGTGTAAACATTTCTTCGGATACAGCCTGGATACTTCCGTTATGCCGCAGGTACAATTCCAATGTATCTACATAATTGCCCTTGTGCTTCTGGTCATATTCCAGCAAAGGTTTCAGCGGTTCTTCCGCCATTTCTCTTAAAAGACGGCTGTCATCTACCATGTAAAGGAGACGGTACAACCCCATTTTATCAAAATAAAGCAGGCTTTCATTCCGCTTTTTTGCCATCTGTACCGCGGCCTTTGCCCTGGAATAGCTGGCGTGCAGGTTCGAGATGTCGGTCATGCGGCTTCCCACGCCGGTAAAAAGCCTGACGTCCGGCATGCGCCGATTGGCCCGCCGTGCCATGCCTGTTACAATCTCGTCTAATTCTTCTTCCGTAATGTCGTTGACTACCAGCATAAAATTAGAATCGTAGTACATAAAATTCCCGTTATGTGTGATCTTCTCCAGATACACCTGTACCCGATAGGATAATTTCTGGCGCTCTACAGTATCCATTTCGTCTAAATGTTCCGTGGTGATCAGCACCACCTGAAATGTTCCGTCCTCATCAAAATAAGGGAGCAGCTTTTTCCGGTATTCCTTCTGGTTTGCGGGCTGCTCAATGGCCTGGATCAATGCGCCGGAGATTTCCTGGTCTGCCGTTCCCTGCATAAAAATACGAATGCTGTAATCCTTGATCATATCGGCCAGATGGATTTCCCAGGGAACCGTCAAAAGCGGAAAATCATATTCGTTGCAATAATCAATTAGATTCTGCGGGATTTGTTCGATATAATACCCTGTGTTGACGATCAGTCCTGCTCCGTGCCTTCGGATCAGCTCCTTAATCAGGTTTTGTAGTTTTTCTGCGGTGTCGAATCCGAGTCCCGTGGTGACGGCCAGTTCTTTTCCCCAAAAATGCTGGATGATCACCATATCTTCCACCATATGTACCCAGCTGATCGAAGTTGACCAGCCGTTATTGCCTGCGATAAACCGCATCTGGTATTGCTCCTGAGAGATAAGCATCATATCTTGTATCGTAAAACCCATATTCGTCCTGCCTTTCTTGTTTTTCAGAGCAACGGGTCAAATCGACATATTGGCTCCTGTCACTAATTTGCAAAGAAAATGGATGCCATGCGTGCATTTTTCCTGAGTTTATTATAACAGACTTGTGCTCGCAGCACAATTTTTAAGTGAAATTTTTATATTGTCAATCCATTGGAAAATTTTGAGAATTTGCTATGATATAGATAACAGGAGAGCGATAAAAATTCATTTAAAGGAGGCGTTTTTTATGATTACATTTTGTGCGGCAGTGGAGACAGCAAGGCAGCCAGAAATTCCGGAATGGATGCGTGAAGAGCGCTATATGTACTGTGATCAGGCCAATGCAGAATCATATTCCGGAAAAAATTCTGTGATTTGGGAAAAGATAAAAAAGGTATTTTCGTAAAAAGGAAGACGACTGAAAACGAATGGCAATACTGTGAAAGGCACCCGTTAAAGGGTGCCTTTTTTGGCGGGGCGGAGATGGGGAACCGGTTCTTACATTAGCGACGCCATGGCAAATGCGTCCAGGCCTCCCTGACGATTTTCCCGGCTCTCCTGTGGAACCTGGCTCATACGTTCCTTAGCCATGGCAATCAACGCTTCCACCTTTGCGATTTCCGATTCGTCGCACCAGCCTTTTTCCAGACCGGCCTTGCAGTCTGAAAGATCCTTCTGTAAAAGCGCCAGTACCTGCTGAACCTGCCCCCGTGACTGTGCTGCTGCAATCTGCCTGCGGCGTTTTCCCTCGTTGACGGCAACTTTTCCTCCCTGTTTCTCAGAGTTTCCTACCTCATCCTGCTCCCCGGAAAGCGCCGTGTCTTCCGCCTTATCAAAGGCGGAACCCTCAGTTGGCTTATCACAGGCCATATCTGGATACTGCCCCTCAGAGATTCCCGGATGATCTGCCCCATCCACGCCGGAATCAGCCGGTTCCAGAGCGTCCCTGGCCTGCCCGGCTGCCAGCCGTCCTTCCGGTGAAATTTCGATGCTGTCCTCTTTCTGGCTCTGGCTGTCTGCGTACATTTTTCCTGTGTGCGTCCTGTCCTCCAAGTTTGCTTTCTGTTTCTTTACATTTTCCAGAAGTTTCGCATGGAGAGCTCTTTCATTCGCTCGATTTCCATAGATGTTAGTTTGCCGTAAAATATTCATTGTGCATTGCTCCTTTCCTGTACCATGACCGTGATATTGAATACCTGATTTTCTAAATGGATCTCCAGTTCCCCCATATATTTTTCAGCGGTTCGGCGGACGTTGGACAAGCCGATCCCGTGCATGGATTTATCCGTCTTTTTGGTGGTGGCAGGCAAACCGTCCTGCCCCCATATGACCTCCCCCGCAAAAGAGTTTTTGGACTCGATCAGAAAAAAACGTCCTTTTTGTCTTCCGGCCAGTGAGATAAAACGTTCGCCCTCTGAAATGTTCTCGCAGGCCTCCAGCGCATTTTGAAGCAGATTCTGAAGGATAATTCCCAAATCAAAGGCGTCAAAGCCCCCGGACACAGGGTAGCGGAAATCCGTCTGAAAACGGATGCCAAGCTCCTGGCACTGCCGCTGTTTATCGTTAACAATAATATCCGTGACAGGGTTCCCCGTTTGAAGCGTCAGTTCAAAGCCCCTGAAACTCTCGTCCATCCGGGAAACATAGTCCTCCAGGCTTTCATACTCTCCGCTTCGGGCAAGCCCTTTGATGTTGGTTAAGTGCCCCCGCATCTCATGTTTCATCTGACGGATATGGCTGTAAAACTGCTCTGCTTCATGGATCCGCGCCCGGATGGCATGGATCTGCTGCCGTTCCGCAAAATAGGCGGACTGTTCCTGGCGCAGCGCAGCCATTTCCTGCTGGAACAGGATGGTCAGGTAGGTTCCGGCGTAGAACAGCAAGGCTACCAGCGGAACGGCGGCCAGAAAAACAGGGTGCCTCTCGTAGAGCTGCAGCATTTCACCGTCTTTCACTTCATATAGCAGGCTGGCTATGAGCTGTCCGAACAAAATGCCGGCCATGGGGATTAAGCTGATATAGCAAATTTCCAGACAATGGAGCGGCATACGCCGTTTTTCCATCCGGCGCCAAAGGGCATAAAGCATGGCGGAAAATAAGGCGGCATGGGACAAAAGGAGCAGTATCAGTAAAGCAACCGTACGCAAACAGGCTTTCTCCGGGGGTTCGGCATGATAAGGCAATAACCGATCCGCAATGAAAAACAGGCTTTCTACGGTCAGGGCGCTGGAAACTTTGGCTTCCCAGTAAAGGATCCCCAGCAGAAAGGCCGCCGGACTTTTCAGACCCAGCGCTTTGGAGGCCAATGTCAGCAGCAGGATCAGGACAAGGGGAAACGTCCCCTGCGGCGCGGTTATCCAGCCGCAAAGACCGGATAGGAAAATATAAGTGAAAAAAACAAAGATACATGTTTGCAGCCGGTGTTCCTGCCTCTTCAGAAAAGCCCGCAAAAATAAGGCAAGACTGACGGCATAGGTCCAATCCGCCGCTACAGAAAAAGCTGCGTTGAAAATCCGGAATCCTGTTTCGCTCATCGGCCCGCTCCTTCCTGTGGGAGGCGGGGGTATTCTGCTGTTTTCATAGGCCTGTCCCTTTCTTCAAGAAGCGGAGATACGCCTTTACAAAATCCTGATACTTATATTTTGAGAGCAAGAGTTTTTCGCCGTTGATCAATGTCACTTCTGCTTTACTGTATCCGTCCACATAGGAGAGGTTTACCAGATACCCCTTGTGGATACGGAAAAACTGTTCCTGCAGCTCCAGCTCTAAGTCACGGATTCTTGCATAACAGGTAAACTCGCCGTCTTTTAGATGCAGCACGGCCTTATGGTTATTGCTTTCAATATAATAGATGCTGTCCAACGGTACGGTCTTGTTGGCGTTGGCGAACCGGAGCGTAAGCGTACGGTTTTCCGGTGTGTGTTTATGACCGTCTAAAATCTGCTCCGCAGCACGGGCAAAGATCTGCGCAAACTTTTCCTCATCCACTGGTTTTAGCAGATATTGAAATGCTCCTACATCAAAAGCATCGAATACATACTGTTCATAGCCGGTTACAAAAATGATAACTGGCTGTACCGCCCCATTCCACGCCCTGATCTTTTTCGCCAGCGCCATCCCATTCAGGCCTGCGCCCGAGGGGTTCAGATCAATATCGAGAAAGAGTAAGTCGTAAGCCCCGTGGTCGGCGAGGCACTCGTCGGCGGATGCGTACTCTTTAATTTTACAGGGATACGGCTGCGCCTGGATCAGTGACGAGAGATAGGCGCGTGTGTTTGCTTCATCATCACAAATTGCTGTTCTTATCATGTTCTTATTCCTCTGGGTCTCTCTGTGTTTATTTCGTTCAAACAGGCTCTTGGGAAAACCGGTTTGACGTGACTGGACGGTTTGGCGGCGTAACTGGATTGCCGGCAGGACTTTCCCAGAGGGCTGTTTCTTAATAGTATACAAAATAAGGCGCGGTCAAGTCATTAGGAAAAAGCCGACAAATTGTGTTTTTTGTATCATAAAATTCTGTTCTAATTACCTTTCTTGTTTTGCCGTGAGATTGTCATAGCTGCATTCGGACAAGAGTTCTTTTTTGCGGGGGTGGGATGAATAAACATTTTGCATAGAAATATCAGATGAAATATGCTATGCTTACAGTAGATTATCCGAAAAGTGGAAGGCGCATATGAACGAAGGAGGACTCCGAATATGCAAAACTCCAAATTAAACGCATTGACGCTGTCCGAACGGGCAAAGCTTGAAATTAAGGATTATATTAATACGATGGATCTCCAGGAAAATCATAAATTGCCCAGGGAAGAACTGCTCGCTAAGATCATCGGCGTCAGCCGCATTACGATACGGCAGGCCTTAAACGACCTTGCAGCTGAGGGCATCGTTTTTCGCAGGCAGGGAAAAGGGACGTTTGTCAACGTAGATTCCCTGAATATCAAAGTACACTTTAATCCCTGTATGGAATTTTCCCAGATGATCCGCAACAGCGGTTACCAGCCGTCGGTAAAGCTGGGGGATATCAGGAAAATCCCGCGGGACGAGTCTATCTGCCGCCTCCTTCATATGGGGGATAAGGAAGAACTTGTTGTATCCGAAAAAATTTTTCTGGCGGACGGCCGGTTCTGCGTATTCTGCCGGGATTATTTCAGTGCGCTTCAGGTGGGGAATGCGGCCTCGTTCAAGAAATTCAGCCAGTACGAGGATTCGGTGTTCCAATATATTTACGATGTATCCGGGAAAAAATGCGAATGGGACAAGGTAGAGATTGATACCACCCTGTCCTCTGATATAGAAGGGCTGCGTGGCTATTTGGATGAAATAGAGATTGGGAACTTGCCGCTCCTTTATCTGAAAGGGGTCAATTATGATTCGGACGACCGCCCAATCCTCTATGCCAATGAATATATCAATACGTCCATTATTAAATATAATATCATCCGCACAAAAAATATTTCTTACTGAGGGAGGCGGCAAAACATGAAAAGGACATCACCCTATGGAAACACAAATTAACATTCAGGATGATTTTGACCTGGAAAAAATTGCAACCAGCGGCCAGTGCTTCCGCGTCAGGAAGTTTGACGACGGAACATACCGCTTTATCACAGGCAGCCATATCCTGTATATCCGCCCCATAGAAGGCAGCCTGTATCTGGCTTCCTGCAGCCAAAAAGAATGGCGTGAAATCTGGGAAACATATTTTGACCTGACAAGGGATTATGCGGGCCTGCGTAAGCGCGCCGGCGGCAAGAACCTCTTTCTCCAAAAGACCATGGAATATGGCCGGGGGTTAAGGGTGCTGCGCCAGGAGCCATGGGAAATGCTGATTACGTTTATCATCTCACAGCGGAAGAATATCCCCGCTATTTCAAAATCGGTGGGGATGCTGGCGCAGAAATACGGCGCCCGGGTTTCCACAGCATGGGAGACAGTGAGCTTGTTTCCGACGCCGGAAGAACTTGATTCTGTGTCAATAGAAGAGTTGTCCGAGTGCCGGTTAGGATACCGCGCAGCCTATGTAAGGGATGCGGTGGATAAGGTGCGGTCTGAAACACTGGATTTAACCGCTATCGCAGGGTATGAAGACGAAAGGCTCTTTCAGGAACTTCTGCAGGTTCATGGTGTGGGAAAAAAGGTTGCCAACTGCGTATGTCTGTTCGGATATGGCCGTTCTGCAAGAGTGCCTGTGGATGTATGGATTTCAAGGGTCATACAGGAGGAATGCAAAGGGCAGAATCCATTCCCGGCTTTTGGGGAGGATGCGGGAATTATGCAGCAGTATGCCTTTTACTACGAAAAAAAATTCTGGCATTGAAGGGGAAAAGAACAAGATTATTCGACGGTATCGCAGATTTTTGGAGAAGTATTGCTGCTTGTATAACAGAGGTGTTTTCATGATTTTAAGCGTGAGCAGGAGAACAGATATCCCGAACTATTATTCGGAATGGTTTATAAACAGAATCAGAGAAGGGTATTTATATGTCCGAAATCCGATGAATGCCCATCAGATAAGTAAAATTAACCTATCCCCTCAAATCGTAGACTGTATCGTATTTTGGACAAAGAACCCCTTGCCCATGATGGATAAATTAGAGGCTCTAAAGGACTATCATTATTATTTCCAGTTTACTTTGACAGGTTACGGAAAGGATATAGAACCCAATCTGCCGGACAAGCGAAATGAGATGATAAACATTTTCCGCAGATTGTCTTCAAAAACAGGAAATGAAAAAGTGATTTGGAGATATGATCCCATTCTTTTTACCGACAGATATACAGCAGATTATCATATACGGGCTTTCCGGGAAATTGCGGAAGCATTGCAGGGATATACGGAGAAAGTGGTAATCAGCTTTGTTGATTTTTATGCGAAGACCAGGAAAAACATGAAAGGCATTCATGCCGTAAATTTAGAAGAAAGTCATTTATGGGAGTTTGTATCAACCCTTTCTGCGATTGCGAAAGAGAATAAAATGAAAATAGCGGCATGCGCGGAAGAGATGGATTTGGCGGCCTGTGGAATTGAGCGCAACTGCTGCATAGATCAGGATTTAATTGAAAAAATAATCGGATGTAAAATCAACGCAAAAAAAGATAAAAACCAAAGAAAAGAATGCGGGTGTATAGAAAGTATAGAAGTCGGTTCCTATGATACATGCAGAAATGCCTGTAAATATTGTTATGCAAATGATTCCGATGCAAAAGTAAGCGGCGCCTGCCGCATGTATGATCCGCAGTCCCCTCTGCTGTGTGGAATCCTGACGGAAGAAGACAAAATTACAGAACGTAAGGTGAAGTCTGTAAAAGAGGGGCAAATCAGTATATTTGATTTTACAGAGAAATAGCGGGTGCCGCCTGCAAAAGAGGAAAGGTGTAAATCTATATGGAAAGAAAAGAATATAGCACCGGAGCAGTTTATTAATATCCAATTTTCCTGCCTGATATTTAGTTAATATGTAAATTGAAATCTAAATTAAATTAAATTAAATTAAAGTAAAATGAGATGAAATATTAAAATTTGCTCCTGCCTGGCCCCAGGGCCGCGCAGCCAAAGGAGGACAGCAGGATATGGGAAAAGTACGCCTTATAGATATTGCGAAGAAAGTCGGCGTCAGTTCGGTCACGGTACACAATGCCCTGGCCGGGCAGAAGGGCGTCAGTGAAAAGATGCGCAGGGAAATTTTGAAAGCCGCGGAGGAGATGGGCTACAGGCAGGATTCGGGCGCGGGAAAAAAGGGGCAGGGGGACGGCGAATTCCGTACCATCGGGGTGATTATTTCGGAAAAATATCTGGCCCGGTACTCCACGTATTACTGGAAAATGTATCAGGAGCTTTCCCTTGCCGCGACAGAAAAGCAGTGCTATACGGCCATTGAAGTGCTGAAAAAAGAAGCGGAGAGAAAGACCATGGAGCTGCCCCGGATCGTGCAGAACAACAGCATTGACGGCCTGATCATCATCGGGGAAATCGAAAAAGATTATGTCCGGCATTTGAAAAAGAAGATGGAGAAACCGCTGGTGTTCCTTGATTTTTATGATAAGGAAATTGCAAATGATGCGGTCATAGCAGATAATTTTCAGGGGATGTACCAGATGACGGAGCTTTTGTTTGCCCAGGGGTTTACGGAGATCGGCTTTATCGGTACAATCTATGCCACCAGCAGCATTATGGACCGGTACTGCGGCTTCATGAAATCTGTGCTGGAACACAGGATACAGGTTCCGCAGGAGTGGATCATCGACGACAGGGACGAACTGGGACAGGTAGGTTTTGAACTGCCCAGACGCCTGCCGCAGGCATTTGCGTGCAACTGCGACCTTGTGGCCGGGATGCTGATCACCCAGTTAAAAGAGAAGGGATACCGTATTCCCGAAGATATTTCCGTAACCGGCTTCGACAACTTCCTGGAACCGGGGTTCGCGGACATGAGGATCACCACCTATGAAATTAACATCAAGGCCATGGTCAAGGTGGCTTTGGATAAGATTTTAAAACAGATGAAAAATCCGGAAAGGGGGCGCAGGCTTGAAATCATTTCCGGGCGCATTATCTGGAAAAACAGTGTGAAGATGCAGTGAGGAACTGTATGGAATTTAGGCATAATGGAAACCGTTTTTATGATGTAGAAAAGGCTGATTATCATTAGAAAGGGGCCGTCTATGGAAAATCAGATTGAAACTCCTAAAATGAGCGAAATATAAGAAATACTAAAAAGCAGATTATGGAAGAAATTAAAAGCATATCTACATTGAATTATGCTCAGATGGGATAAATGGATAAAAAATGGAACAGGATTTATCGGGTCATCGCAGAAATCAGATTAACTTAAAAATATAAGCGACTTAATTTTAAAATTAAGTTGCTTTTTGTTTTAAATTGTACAAAACATACAAAAAATACCACCGTAAATTACTTTAGATAGCCAAAAATGCAGTAAATGACAAAAAAAGATTGAAAATATGTAATTAATAAACTAAAATAAAATTAGCTTAAAAAAGCCTAAAAAATATAAACCGGAGGGAAAAAGAATGAAGAAAAAATTACTTAGCCTGGGCTTGGTAACAACGATGGTGTTTTCACTTGCGGCTTGCGGTGGAAACGGCGGCAGCGGAGGAGGCGGCGCATCCAGTGATATCCCGACCATTGATGAAATTACGGTGGGCGAGGATTATCAGGAACTGGAGGCGGAGATTAAAGTCCTTACAAACCGTACAGATATTGTGGATACGGTGTACAAGGGATATGCGGATGAATTTATGAAGCTTTACCCTAACATCAAGGTAGAATACGAAGGAATTACGGATTATGAAGAGACCCTGAAGCTGCGCCTGACGACAGGGGACTGGGGCGACCTCTGTTTTATCCCCACATCCGTGAGCAAGAGCGAACTGTCAACTTATTTCACGAAGCTGGGTGACTTTGACACGTTGGATCCTGTTTACCAGTATGTACAGGAAAAGACATTTGAAGGAGAGGTGTACGGGATCGCCAACGGCGGAACCGCAAGGGGCGTGATCTACAACAAGAAGATATGGGAAGAAGCAGGGATCACAGAGCTTCCGACCACGCCGGAAGAATTTCTGGAAGACTTGAAGACCATTCAGGACAAGACGGACGCCATTCCTCTGTATACCAACTTTGGAGCGGGCTGGACCATGGGCGCGTGGGATGATTATATTGACCTGACCGCGACAGGCGACCCGGATTTCAGGAACAACATGCCCCATACCAAAGATCCGTTTGCAAAGAGGGACGATATGACAGGCCCATATGCCGTTTACTATACTTTATATGAAAGCGTTGCCCGCGGGCTCATCGAAGAATCCCCGTCCAGCACAGACTGGGAATCCTCCAAGAGAAGGCTCAACGAGGGCGAGATCGCGACCATGGTTCTGGGCTCCTGGGCAGTAGAGCAGTGTAAAGAAGCCGGAAGCACGCCGGACGACGTAGGCTATATGCCGTTCCCAATTACAGTCGACGGAACCATGTTTGCAGGGTCAGGTGGAAACTATGGTTTTGGCATTAACAACCAGGCGGATGAGGACAACCAGATCGCAGCAATGGTTTACCTGAAATGGCTTCTCGAAGAATCCAGCATTTATACAGACGAAGGAAGCATCCCGGCGCTCAAAGACCAGCCGCTCCCGGATGCGCTGGAGGATTTTACGGATACAGAGATTATCTCCAACAACGCGGCGCCCGAGGGCGAGGACGACCTGTTTGACGAGGTCAATGACGAGAGCGAAGTGGGAATTAACAAAGACGATTTCCCGGACGGAGAAATTTTGGAGTATGCCCTGAAGGGTGAAAAGACACTGGATGAGATCATGGACGAATGGAACCAGAAGTGGAGCGACGCCCAGGAATCCCTCGGTGTGGAAGTGAACCGGTAAACAACAGGTAAAGTACTGTATGGAAATATCCTGTGCAGCCTGCACAAGTTATTTTCCTGTAGATAAAAAAGGAATGCAGCTTTATTTCTTACAATGTGCGCCCGGCATCCCGCGGCAGGATGAGGCGCAGCCGGGCGCGCTTCAAAAAAGAGGAGGATTCTATGGAGAATGTAAAAAGCAGGGCAAAAGAAAAATGGCTCGTCATCGTAGTATTTATGTTTGTTCCGTTGCTGCTTTTGCTTGTGTTTACCTATGTGCCATTCTTTAAAATGGTGGAGTTCAGTTTATACAAAATGAAATACATAGGTCCAAGGACGTTTGTGGGGCTTAAGAATTATGCAGATGTATTTTCAAGAGGAGAATGCTTCCGGTCATTGTTTGTCAGCGTATATTATATGGCCGGCGCGATTATACAGCTTGGACTGGCGCTGTTTCTGGCAACCATGCTGGTGTTCAGGACAAAAGGGAGCGGCATCTTCAAAGGGGCAATGTTCTTCCCTTACCTGATCTGCGGTATCGCGATTGGATTTATTTTCAAATTCTTTTACGCGAGAGGGTTTGTATTGGACTCTTTTTTACAGATGCTGGGAATCAAGCTGGAGGATATCCCGCTCTGGCTCGAAGAGGAAAATATCAATAATATTTCCCTTGCGGCCACTTCCGTGTGGAGATACACAGGGCAGAATATGATTCTGTTCCTGGGCGCGATGATGTCCGTTGACACAGACCTGTATGAGGCGTCTGACTTAGACGGCGCCAACAAATGGCATCAGTTCCGCTACATCATTCTGCCGAGTATTAAATCTATCGTAGTATTGAACCTGATTTTGTCCATCAGCGGTTCACTGAGCGCATTCGAACCGCCTTACGTTATCACCAACGGCGCGTGGGGAACGGGTACATATTTCGTTATCATGAACCGTCTGGCTCATGAAAATCAGAAAGTCGGGCTTGCCTGCGCAATGGCGATCGTCCTTCTGGCAATCATCGTGGCATGTACGGTGGCGCAGAACCTGTTCTTCAAATATGCATTTGACGACGGGACGGCGGACGAGTCCAAAGCAGCCGCAAGGAAACGGAAGAAAGCAGAAAAAGAAGCGAAAAAGGCAGCAAAGGGGGGACGGTAACCATGACGATGTCAGTGAAGAAAAGAAAGGTTTTGACAACGGTTTTTACGGTATTTAAATATCTTGTATTGGTGGTAGGGTCCTTTATCGCCCTGGCTCCGGTAGTGGTCTGCGTGTTCACCGCGTTCAAGACAGAGGAAGAGTATAATACGACTTCAGTGCTTGCGCTGCCGAAGTCCTTTGCCTACTTCGAGAATTTCAAGGTGGCGCTGGAGAAGGCCAACATGCTCCGCGGATTTTTCAATACCGCGGTAGTGCTTGTGGTGGTCCTGACAGCTTCTATCTTCATCGGTTCCATGCTTGCCTATGTGCTGAACCGTTTTCAGTTCAAGGGCAACGGCGTGATCCAGAGCCTGTTTACATTTGCGGCGCTGATTCCCGGAATCGCGACACAGGTTACCGTATACCAGATCATGTACAGCTTAGGGCTCATCAACCATCTGTATGGATACATGATCGTGCTGATGGGGACGGATATTATTTCCATCTATATCTTCCTGCAGTTTTTTGAAAACCTTCCGGTGTCGCTGGATGAATCGGCAATTATGGACGGATGTACGTATTTCGGGGTGTTCTTTAAGATTTTGTTCCCGCTTCTCAAGCCGGCTATCGTGACGTCGCTGGTTTTGAAGGGCGTAGGCGTTTACAACGAATACTACATGTCCAACCTGTACCTGCAGGATTCAAACTTAAAGACTATTTCCACGGCGCTGTATGTATTTACAGGCCCTTACGGAAACCGCTATAACTACATCTGCGCGGGCGTGCTGATCACGATCATCCCGATCTTCATCCTGTTCCTCATCTTCCAGAAACAGGTATACAGCGGCATGGCAGCAGGCGCGGTAAAAGGTTAAACAGTACAGGGTATAAGATTAAGCAATACAGAGTACAAGGTTAAGCAGTACAGGTACAGGATTAAGCAATACAACAAGAAAAGATTTATGCAGTATCCCTGAGGGCGCGGTATTTCTGTTTTCAGGGATATTGTTACATCGGGGCTTTACATAAAGCAATTTATTTTGGGAGGCGGAAACGGAAGCATCCGTAAGGGGGCGGTTTTGCGGCGGTTTCTTATGGAGAGGCTTAAAAATTCTGCCGGAAAGGGGTAAATAATATGAGTGAGGTAAAAATAATCGCGCCTGCGGCGCCGAATATTCCGTGGCAGGAGCGGCCGGAAAAAATGAACGGCGCTCCGGTATGGCGGTACAGTGAAAATCCGATTATCGGGCGCAATCCTTCTAAAGAAGTGGCGAGGATATTTAACAGTGCGGTGATGCCCTATGGGGACGGCTTCATCGGCGTGTTCAGGGGGGAACAGACCAACGGGATTCCCTATATTTATCTGGGGCGCAGCAGGGACGCCATCCACTGGGAATTTGACGAGGAGAAGATTCCGTTCGTGGATGAAGAGGGAAATCCGTCCATGCCTGTCTATGCCTATGACCCAAGGCTTGTAAAGGTGGAGGGCGCCTATTATATTATCTGGTGCCAGGACTTTTACGGCGCGGCTATCGGTATGGCAAAGACCACGGATTTTCAGACATTTGTGAGGATAGAAAATCCGTTCCTTCCATTCAATCGGAACGCGGTTTTATTTCCAAGGAAAATCAACGGAAACTTTATGATGCTGTCCCGGCCCAGCGACAGCGGCCATACCCCGTTTGGAGATATCTTTCTTTCCGAGAGCCCGGATATGGTTTATTGGGGGAAACACCGCCATGTGATGGGCAAGGGCAGCGAATGGTGGGAGGCTTTGAAAGTGGGCGGCGGCGCGGCGCCGATCGAGACGACGGAAGGGTGGCTTTTGTTCTACCACGGTGTGACCGGGACCTGCAACGGATATGTGTACAGTATCGGCGGGGCAATCCTGGATATTGACAATCCGTCTATTGTAAAATACCGCTGCGAGAATTTCCTGCTGACGCCGGAAGAATGGTATGAGGAACGCGGATTTGTGCAGAATGTGACATTCCCCTGCGCAACCCTCCACGACCCGGAGAGCGGCAGGATCGCGATTTACTACGGGGCGGCCGACACCTACGTAGGGCTGGCGTTTACGACTGCGGATGAAATCATTTCTTATATTAAGGAACACAGCGTAACAAGGGAAAATGATATGGAGATTGGAAAGCGGTAAAGAAAAGAGATACAGAAAAAAG
>CATKXE010000003.1 GCA_949840465.1 uncultured Lachnospiraceae bacterium
AAAGGCCTTGTGAAGATGCTGGATGAAAAATACAATCCTGACTGGGAAGAAGCACGGTTCCTTGGACGGGGCACAGTCACGGTTTCCCAGATTTTCTATACCTCGCCAAGCCGCTGTGCAGTCGCCGACTCCTGCGCGGTATCCCTTGACCGCCGCATGACATTCGGCGAGACATGGGAGAGCTGCCTGGATGAAATCCGCGCCCTGCCAAGCGTAAAAAAATATGGGGACGACGTGGTGGTGTCTATGTACAACTATGACCGTCCTTCTTATACAGGATGCGTATACGAGATTGAATGCTACTTCCCGACCTGGGCAATTCCGAAGGATCACAAGGTGACAAAGGCTCTGGAGGCTGCCTACAAGGGTCTTTACGGAGAGCAGAGGATCGGTGCGGCGGATACTTTGGAGATGCGTCAGGCACGCCCACTGACGGACAAGTGGACCTTCTCTACCAACGGCGTTTCCATCATGGGAAGAAACGGCATTCCATGCATCGGCTTCGGTCCCGGAGCTGAGGCTCAGGCTCACGCGCCGAACGAAATGACCTGGAAGCAGGATCTGGTAACATGCGCGGCAGTTTATGCGGCGCTTCCGACCGAGTACTGCAAATAATCCTTTACATCAGAAGACAACAGTAACCCTATTTTTCCATACATCAAACATTTCAGGAGGATTTTTAAATGAAAACATTACAGGACTATATCGACAAGCTCAACGCGTTAAATTTCAAAGAGATGTACAACGGCGACTTTTTCCTTACATGGGAAAAGACAGACGATGAAATCGAGGCTGTATTTACCGTTGCGGACGCGCTGCGTTTTATGAGAGAAAACAACATTTCCACAAAGGTATTTGAGAGCGGCCTCGGAATCTCCCTGTTCCGCGACAATTCTACCCGCACCCGTTTCTCTTTTGCTTCTGCATGCAACCTGCTGGGCCTGGAAGTGCAGGATCTGGACGAAGGAAAATCTCAGGTGGCGCACGGCGAGACTGTCCGTGAGACTGCCAATATGATCTCTTTCATGGCCGACGTGATCGGTATCCGTGACGATATGTACATCGGCAAGGGAAATGCTTATATGCACGAGGTTGTCGACGCTGTCACACAGGGAAATAAAGACGGCATCTTGGAGCAGAAGCCTACCCTTGTTAACCTGCAATGCGATATCGACCATCCCACACAGGCTATGGCGGATATGCTCCACATCATCCATGAATTCGGCGGAGTCGAGAACCTGAAAGGCAAAAAGCTGGCTATGACATGGGCTTACTCTCCTTCCTACGGCAAGCCGTTGTCTGTACCGCAGGGAATCATCGGACTGATGACCCGTTTCGGAATGGACGTTGTACTGGCTCACCCGGAAGGATACGAGATATTCCCGGAGGTAGAAGAGGTTGCGAAAAAGAACGCGGATAAGTCCGGCGGTTCCTTCACAAAGACCAACGACATGGCAGAAGCTTTCAGGGACGCCGACATCGTATATCCCAAGAGCTGGGCTCCCTTTGCTGCCATGGAAAAACGTACCGAGCTTTATGGAAACGGGGACACAGACGGAATCAAGGCTCTGGAAAAAGAACTGCTTGCACAGAATGCAGAACACAAGGACTGGGCATGTACCGAAGAGCTCATGGCTACCACAAAGGACGGCAAGGCGCTGTATATGCACTGCCTGCCTGCTGACATCACAGGCGTAAGCTGCGAGGCCGGCGAAGTGGACGCATCCGTATTTGACCGTTACAGGGATCCACTGTACAAAGAAGCAAGCTTCAAGCCATACATCATTGCAGCTATGATCTTCCTTGCAAAATTTGCGGATCCGGCTGACATCCTGAAGAAGCTGGAAGAAAACGGAACTCCAAGAGTGTTCAGGTAAGAGATTGAGAGGGAAATGATATGGCAAAAAAGAAACGAATCGTAATTGCCCTCGGAGGAAATGCTCTTGGAAATACGCTGCCTGAACAGATGGCGGCCGTGAAGATTACTGCCAAAGCAATCGTAGACCTGATTGAAGACGGCTGCGAAGTGGTCGTTTCCCATGGAAACGGCCCCCAGGTAGGCATGATCAACAACGCAATGATCGCGCTGACCCATGAAGATCTGGAGCAGCCTAACACTCCTCTTTCCGTATGTGTCGCCATGAGCCAGGCCTATATCGGTTATGACCTCCAGAACGCACTGCGCGAGGAACTGTTGAACCGGAATATCTCAGGGATTCCGGTTGCCACTATGATCACGCAGGTCCGGGTGGACGAGAATGACCCGGCTTTCCAGAATCCTTCCAAACCCATCGGGAAATTTGTGGACGCTACACAGGCAAAGCAGATGGAAGAAAAGTTTGATTATATCATGAAAGAAGACGCCGGAAGGGGCTACCGCCGTGTGGTAGCTTCCCCGAAGCCGGCGGAGATCGTTGAGATTGAAACCATCCGTACCATGGTCGACGCCGGAAATCTGGTCATCGCAGGAGGCGGCGGCGGAATCCCTGTCATAAGGCAGGGAAACCACTTAAAGGGCGCCAGCGCAGTCATTGATAAAGATTTTGCAAGCTGCCTGATCGCAAAGGAGCTGGATGCAGATTACCTGATCATTCTGACTGCCGTAGAAAAGGTTGCGCTCCACTTCGGCACGCCGGATGAAAAATGGTTAAGCGACGTCTCTGTGGAAGAAGCAGAGCAGTATATCAAAGAAGGCCATTTCGCACCGGGTTCCATGCTGCCCAAGGTACAGGCGGCGGTTGACTTCGCATCCTCCAAGCCGGGACGCACCGCCCTGATTACCCTTCTGGAAAAATCAAGGGACGCCATCCGCGGGGAAACCGGGACTATGTTCCATGCATAAAGATCTGGAAAACAAAAAACTGCCATCCATGCCTTCAGGGCATGGATGGCAGTTTTTTTTAAACGACTACTCTTTCTTTTTCAGCATCGCCAGCACCGACTGCAGCACGATGAAGAAGCAGAGCAGCGCGGCAATGGTGATCCTGGTCCACCAGGAGGATAAGGTTCCCTGGAAAGTGATAAACGCCTCAATAGTCGCCTTGATCAGAACGCCGAACAATGTGCCGATCACATTTCCCACGCCGCCCGTCAGCAGCGTACCGCCGATCACCGCGGAGGCGATGGCGTCCATCTCAAAGCCCTTGGCCTGCTCCACAAACCCTCCCAGTGTATTCAGGCAGAACAGGATGCTTCCGACGCCGCACAGAAACCCGTCCAGCATATAAGCTTTCAGCTTCACGCGCCGCACATTCAGCCCCATCATAAGAGCCGACTGCTCATTTCCGCCCACAGCATAGATGCTGCGTCCGAATTTCGTGTATTTCAGCATAATAAATGCCGCCGCAAGAAGGATGAGGGCAATCACCACCGTAGGATAAACATAAGGGTAGATCATCTCGCCTTTGCGGTTCACATGACCGCCGATGGGGAAATAAATCTTCATTTTTGCCCATCCCATGAACACCTCATTGCTGATACTGATCATGTCCTTGGAGATGATGGCCGTCATCCCCCTTGCGAAAAACATGCCCGCCAGGGTAACGATAAAGGGCTGGATATCCATGTAGGCCACCAGGAAGCCCTGTGTCAGCCCAAATATGACTCCTGTCACAAGTACGATCAAAACAGCCGGAACCGCGCCGATGCCCGCCCGTTCCATCATCCAGGCCAACATCATGCAGCCCATGGCGACGAAGGAGCCCACGCTGATATCAATCCCTCCCGTAATCATGACCACCGTCATGCCGATACTGATCACGATCAGGCCCGCGTTGGAAACAAACAGGTTCAGAAAATTCTGTATTTTCGCGAAGCCCTGGTCCTTAAAAATGATACAACCCACTGCGTACATCACGAAAAACAGGACGATTGTGATCAAAAGCAGAAAACCGGTCTGGTTCAGGGTACGTTTTTTATTCATCTATGCCGCCTCCTTTCCTTCTGCAGCGCCCGCCTTCTTCTGGGCAATGGCTTTTCTCATCCTTGCGAATCCCGGGGACTGGAGCGTGACGATGATCACCACCACAATGGCTTTGTACACCGGAATCTGGTCAGAGGATACATGCATGGCGTACAGGGTCGTGGTGAGCGCCTGGATGGTATATGCGCCGATCACGGAGCCTGCGATAGAAAATCTTCCTCCGCCCAGTGAATTTCCCCCGATGGCCACGGCCAGGATTGCGTCTAACTCCATATTCAGACCGATATTGTTCGCATCCGCGGAGTAAATGCGGCTGGAAGCAATCAGCCCGGAAAGCCCGGAGCAAAACCCACAGTAAGCATAGGTCAGGAAAATGATCATGACCGCTTTGATCCCCGTCAGGCCGGAAGCTTTTTTATTGATGCCTACAGACTGTATGTACATTCCCAGGGCCGTCTTATTCAGAAGAAGCACCGTTGCCGCCACCACGACGATCGATACGATAAAGGGCGCCGGAACCGGAAATCCCGGAAACGAAGAACCCAGCGTCTTATAGCTGTCCACACGCACATACGTGATCTGCCCGTCCGTGATCAGCTGGGCGATTCCTCTGCCTGCCGTGAACATAATCAGCGTGGCGACCATGGGCTGGATATTCAGCTTCGCCACAAGCACTCCGTTAAAGCATCCAATCAGCGTTCCTACCAGGATTGCCGCAAAAAAGCCCAGAATCAAGGGGCTGGCATATTCCGTAGCCGCCCGTTCCCCTCCGGTCAGCACATTACAGCATACCGCCGCGCTGACCGCCATGATCGCGCCGACGGAGATGTCGGTTCCGGCGGAAGCAGATACGACCAGAGTCATGCCCACCGCCAGAATCACCAGCTCGGAAGCCCGGTTGATGATATCGATCAGGAATCCGTACAATACCCCGTCCCGAATCTCAATCGAGAAAAAGTCCGGCCTTGTAACAAGATTAATCAAAAGCACCAGGATCAGGCAGAAAATCGGAAGGAATAATCGTTTTGAAGTTATCGTTTTCAACGTCTTGTTCATATCACTGTCCTCCTGCTATGGTCGACATAATGGTTGACTGGTTCATCTCTTTCCCGCTCAGTTCGCCTACCTTGCTTCCATCCCGCATCACGACCATGCGCTCACAGGTACGCAGCATCTCCTCAATCTCCGAAGATATGAATACCACCGCCATGCCTTCTTCCGCCAGCCGGATTACCAGTTTCTGGATCTCTGTCTTTGTTCCCACGTCGATTCCACGGGTGGGCTCGTCAAGGATCAGGAAATCCGGATTCGTCAAAAGCCACCTGCCGATGATCACCTTCTGCTGGTTGCCTCCGGACAGGGATTTGATGGGAGTCTCCCGGCTGGCCGTCTTAATCTGCAGCATATCGATATATTTATCCGCAAATTCCTCCTGCTGCTTTCTGGACAGCAGATGGAACAGCCCGCGTTTTGCCTGAAGCGCGATGATCAAATTCTCCCTTACGGACAGCTCCGCAATGATGCCCTCATTTTTCCTGTCCTCAGGAAGATAGGCCATACCCTCGTACATCGAATGGATCGGGTGCTTTGCCGAAAGCTTCTTTCCCTTTACAAAAAGCTCTCCTTCATCCGGCTTCTCCGCCCCATAGAGCACGCGGACCGTCTCGGAGCGGCCGGAGCCGAGAAGCCCGGTGAAGCCAATGACTTCCCCCTTATGGATTACCAGGTCAAAGGGCTTGATATACCCCCTCCTGCCAAGTCCAACCGCCTTGACGACGATATCCTCATCCCCGTGGGCGCCGGTTTCTTCCTCTGTCGTCTGCCTGATGGCTGCCAGATCATCAAAATCCTTTCCCATCATTTTCGCCACAAGCTGTACCCTGGGAAGTTCCGCCGTCGTAAACTGGCCGATCAGCTGCCCGTTTCTCAGGACCGTGATCTTATCGCAGACCTCATAGACCTGCTCCAGAAAATGTGTGACAAATATGATGCCGACCCCCTCGCCCTTAAGCCGTCTCATCAGCCCAAAGAGCTTCTCCACCTCGCTGTCATCCAGGGAGGATGTGGGCTCGTCGAGGATCAGGACCTTTGCCGACATATCCACCGCCCTGGCAATGGCGATCATCTGCTGAACCGCGATGGAATAATTGTCGATCGTCTTCGTTACATCCGCCAAAATATCCAGATTCGAGAGCAGCTCGCCGGCCCGTTTATTCATGGCCTTCCAGTCAATCATGCCGGCTCTTCTGGGCTCCCTTCCGATGAACAGGTTTTCAGCCACCGTCAGGTTCGGACAGAGATTGATTTCCTGGTATACGGTGCTGATTCCGTGCTTCTGTGCGTCCTGCGGGCTGCGGTTGATGATGGGATGATCCTCGCCCTCCATCCGGATCTCGCCTGTCTCAAATTCCTCCACCCCGGTCAGTACCTTGATCAGCGTGGATTTTCCCGCTCCGTTTTCTCCCATCAGCGCGTGGATCTCCCCTTTTTTCAGAGTAAAATCTACATCCTGCAGAGCTTTTACACCTGGGAATGTCTTATAAATATGTCTCATTTCGAGAACGGAATCCTTTTCCATAAAAGCTGTGCCTCCTTTCTTTACATACGGTACAAAAAGGTCATTTTCCGACAAAAAGAGGACGCGGGGAGAAGGATTTAAGCCTCCGGCCCTGCGCCCCCTGACACTTATTTTTTTACAGCCGTTTTGGGACAACCGCATGTCTTTTCCTACAGTTCCCAAGTCCCGGCCGCATGCCGCGGAAAAGTTCCGCGGCTTTCATGGCTGCCGCCAGGTTGTCAATATGCTCTCTCTTCCAGGATGCTTTCCAGATCCATGCTTGTGTCAAAATAGGACTCGTCTACATACTGGATCTTATCCACAGACTCGCCCGCTTCCAGCTTCTGGATAATCTCGGCTACACGCGGCCCGTGAAGCGGATTACACTCAAATGTGGCGTTCAGGTCGCCCGCGATCATGGATTCAAAGGCAGCCTTTACGGAGTCAAAGCTTACTACGATGATATCGCCGTCCGGTCCGCAGCTCTTTCCTGCCGCTTTGATCGCATCGATCGCGCCGAAAGCTTCATTATCATTCTCACAGATTACGACATCAATGTCGTCATAGCTCTTCAGGAAGGACTCCATAACCTCCTGGCCCTTTGCCTGTGTGAACTCTCCTGACTGCATATCCAGCATCTTCCAGTTGGAATGCTCTTTCAGCTTGTTCGCCATGCCTTCTGTACGTCCAACCTGAGCGGACGCGCCGATGGTACCCTGGATGGTCACCATGTTAATCTCTTCGTCGCCCCGGCCCTGGTCTTCCAGGTATTCCGCAATCCAGTCACCGCAGGTTTCTCCCTCCTGTACAAAGTTACCGCCGACCCATGCTTCAAAGAGGCTGTCGTCCGATACGTCCATCATACGGTCGGAAAGGATGACGGGGATACCAGCTTCCTTCGCTTCCTCCAGAACCGTTTCCCATCCGGTCTCAACTACCGGCGCGACAACGATGTAATCTACTTCCTGCTGAATAAAGGAACGGATTGCCTTGATCTGGTTCTCCTGCTTCTGCTGGGCGTCATCAAAGATCAGCTTGTAGCCGTTCTCCTCTGTAAACGTGGACTTGAAGGATTCCGTATTGGCGGTTCTCCAGTCAGACTCGGCTCCCACCTGAGCGTAGCCTACTGTAATCAGATCCCCCGAATCCGCATCCCCGGCCGGTTCCGCGTCCTCCGCATCCTCCGTATCTTCCGCGTCGTCAGAGACCGGCGCCGAATCCCCGCCTGATGAACCGGAATCCCCATTGCCGGATCCGCATGCCGTCATGGACAGCGCCATTGCCGCGATTAATAATGCAGATAAAACCTTTTTCTTCATAATTACTTTTCCTCCTTGGCTTTATTTTTTATACTCTAATTATAAGAGCAGCCGCCTGCATTTTCCATGAGATATTTTATGAAAAAAGTCGAATATTTTTTATATAAAATACCGGTTTTGGGCATTTTGCCCTCCGCCGGCATAATAAAATCCACTTTTTTTTTAATATTTTATGATTTCTTGTGATCAGGAGTTGCAGGAAAACAACTCCTGACCCCGGATATCCCTTTTATCAGTCGTCGGCAATCGAGCGGCCCAGACACACCCTGACGCAGGTTCCCTCTCCCTTCCGGGAGGTAATCGTAATCTCAGACTGCTCCCCATAATACATGCGGATCCTCTGCGCTACATTATTCAGTCCAAATCCTCCGTTTTTGGAGTCCAGACGGCTTTTTTCTCCCCGGAGCTTTTTCCTTAGTTCTTCCAGATCCACCTCGTCCATCCCGATCCCGTTATCCTCCACCTCAAATACAATGCGCTCTCCCTCGCTATAACCCCGGATGGTAATCCTTCCGCCGCCCCTCTTATTCTTGATCCCATGATACAGCGCATTTTCCACAATGGGCTGGAGGGTCATTTTGAGGATTACCTGATCCTCAAGCTCGGAAGCAATACAGATCTCGTAATCCAGGATATTTTCATAGCGGATCTTCTGGATCTTCAGATAGCTGCGGATATGGGTTTCTTCTTCCTTCACAGTAATATAATCGTTGCCGCCGGAAAGTACGGTTCGGAAAAAATCACTCAGATCCGCCGTCATCTCCACAACCTGCCGGTTATTCCCGCCTTCCGCCAGCCACACGATCGAATCCAGCGTATTGTAGAGGAAATGGGGATTGATCTGTTCCTGGTGGAGCCGCAGCTCCGCCTCGCGCAGGTTTCTCTGCTCACGCTTTGTCCTCTCCATAAGCTCCGATATCTTGTCGCTCATTGTATTAAAAGTCCTGGCAAGAACGTTGATCTCTTCCAGGGCATACATCCTGGCCCGGACCTCCAGGTCTCCCATACCAAACCTCTCCGCCGTCTGCCGCAGGGAATTGATTGGGGTGGTCACGGATTTTGTGATCATGGTCGACAGGCCGAAGCCCGCTGCCAGAACCGCCGCCAGCAGGGCAATGAATATGCGGACGCTTTGCTGCATCTGCTCTTCCAGCTGCTGCTGGATCTTTTCCATATTGATCAGTTCATAATAGGTATATTGCGTGATATAATCCTGGATCATGGAACAGAGACCCTTGATGTCATTTTCCCAGATGGTCTCACTCTCCGTGTAGGTTCCGGGCACGGAGGAATTTTCTATCATACGTTCCACCGCCGTCTGCAGCGCGTCGAGACAGGACAGGATTCCTTTGATCTTGATGTCGCTGTCCGAGCCCGGCACCCGGTCGATCTCGGTTCCGAAGGAATACCGTGCGGAATCGATCATATTGATCGGGTTCTTCACCACGGTGGCATATTTCGTGGAGCCCTCCAAAATATCCCCGCCCTCAAATTTGGAGGCATCGATCAGTCCGATCATGACCCGGTACATCGAGTATTCCATATCTTCCTTAAATTTGATATTAAATTCATTTGCCACTTTCAGATTCGCGATGATCCCATTATAGGAGTCCGAATACTCTCGAACCATATTCAGGTTTCCCAGCATCATGGCTGTCAGAGGGATCGCCGTGACAAACAAAAGAAGCGCCAGGCGCATATTCAGTGTCAAATACCGTGTTTTCTTTCCTGCGGCCTGTTTTGTCTTCAATGCTCCGCCCTCGCTTTTCCGGATGTGCCGACCCGATATTCCTTCGGCGACTGTCCCGTGGCCTTTTTAAAGGCCGTGCTGAAATAATGCGGATCGCTGTAGCCCACCCGCTCTCCGATTTCCGCCGTCCGCAGATTGGTGCATTTCAAAAGCTCACAGGCTTTGTCAATCCGAACCCCGGTCAGATATTCCATCAGGGTCTGTCCCGTCCCCTGCTTAAAGATCGAGCTGAAATAACTGGAGCTCACTCCGATATACTCGGCGATCCGATTCAACGAGAAGTCGCTGCTGCCAAAATGCTCCGCGATATAGTCTTTGGCTTCCCGTATAATCTGGCCATACCGGTCTCCGGAGCATTGATCCCTTATGGTCAGCGCGGAGGTAAAAAGCCCCCTCAGATAATCGGTGGTGCCCTGCATACTTTCACTCGCCTTGGCCAGCCTCTTTAAGTCTGTCCACTCCGGCGCGCTCTCCGCCTCCTGTGCATGGATTGATTTTACAAATTCCCGGACACAGTAAAAGATATCCATGGCCATGTACTGCCGCAGCAGCAGGGACATATAGTTTTCCTTCCCCACGGCTTCGAAATATTCATGGATGAAGGGTCCGCACTCGTCAATCTCCCCCGTATTTAAAAAGTTTTTGATCAGCTTGCGGTCTACTCCGTTGTAATCTGTTTTATCAGGAAAATTCATGTATTTTTCGTAATTTACGAAATAACGTTCCAGAAGCCGGGAATGCTCCCGTTCCTCCCTGATTCCATCGGCCGCTTTTTTCAGCGCGTCGATCAGCGCGGAGGATGTGACGGGCTTGAGCAGATATTCGCTGATCCCGATTTTGATTGCTTCCCTGGCATACGCAAAATCATCATATCCGCTGAGGATAATGATCTTTGTACCGGGAAGCTCCTTTCTTACCAGGTGGCTCAGCTCCAGTCCGTCCATAAAGGGCATTTTCACATCTGTCAGCAAAATGTCCGGCCTGCTCTTCAAAATCATGGGATAGGCATACTCCCCATCCTCTGCTTCCCCCACAAGCTCCAGCCCATGGGCTTTCCAGTCAATATTATTACGGATTCCCTGCCGGATGATGGTCTCATCCTCTACCAAAAATACTTTTATCATCGCTTCTCCCTCATTCCCGTTTTACATCCGCGCCCTGTTCCGGACCGCCGGGCAGATCCGCCCTGTGCCTCTCAAATGTAGTCTCTCTGTGTTCATCCGAATGGTATTATAACATTTGAGGGGAGGGTTTGCAATAAAGGACAAAAAAGGGCAGGGCCAAAATAAGCCCTGCCAAAAAATTACAGAAAGTATTCATTTTCCGGTAAGGAACTAACGAAAAATAACTTGTACAGTTCCTTGCCTGCCCTCTCTTTTATATCCCTTTTAAGGCCTGGATACGCGCCCTGACATTCTCGGCAAATTCTTCATCCGAATACTTCGGGTCTCTGGTCTTCTGCCAGATATCACACGGCGCTTCGCTGCATTCCCCGCAGTTTTTCAGGCCGCGTTCATTTACTGTACAGTGATAAATAGCGCAGGCTTTCCCTTCCGGTGCGTGAAACACCTTTCCGCTGCACTCATTACATCCTGTACACATTTTCCCAAAACAATAGCATGCACTGCAGTCCGTACCACATACACTTAAATTTCCCATTGTACTTCCTCGCTTTCATCAATCGTAATATCCGCAAAACATTGTATGCTTTGCATGGTTCCTCTTCATTATACTATGACCTTCCGGGAACGTATTGTATATTTCCGACATTCTGATAAGCGTACCTTCTCGCCTTTGCGATATCCATCGTGTGATACCGCTTAAATTCCCGTATCAGATGTGATTGGTCTGTATATCCGTACTGATAGACCGCATCCTGAATAGATAAGCGGGGATTTCTTAAAATTCCATTCCACAGGCATTGATAACGGACAAGGTTGCACAGTTTTTTAGGCGTAATTCCGATATATTCATGGAATAGCCGCTCCAATTGCCTGCTGCTCACAAAACACGCTTTTGCCAATTCCGACGCGCACACTCCCCCTTTTTGTATGATAACCTGCCGCACTGCGCCGTCAATGATCTCATTGTGCCTGGCCTGGGATAACTGCCTGGAAAAAAAGTCTTCCACAATCCCTCTCCGCTCTTCCAGAGAATGTTTTTCTGTTAACTGCCGTCCCAACGTCCTGTCTAATCGACAGAACCTGGACTCTACATCATCATATTTGTTCACAGTACCTTTTAAGGAGTCCTCGGAAAAAACATATGCGCCCCATGCATAGAACCGGATTGCAAATACAGAAACAAGATGTCCATATTTTCTCCCGTCATACGACAGAAAACTGACATCATTCATTCCGCAAAAACCGCCGGTAATTGTATTTTCGGTGTAATCTATGAAATAAATGACATCTACGCAGGTATCAGGAATTACAAGACTTACATCCGCATCCCCCTCTTGTCTTATATAGGGTTTCTCTGTTCCCCAAAAACAACGGATATATTTCGACAATTCGAGATTTTGGGGCGGTACTTCTTTGTATTGATGATTGTGTTTAAATGGAGTTGCCGTCAGCGGCATATAAAAATTATTTTTCATAATCGGATCTCTGTTCTAATGGAACTGTTCGAACCCCATATCTCAATTCGCGGAAATTTGCGTGTAAGGGGGCTTCGAGCTTCAGATAAAAATATTGTGAGGATTGACTCCCCCACTGTAATTATCAAAAATTAATACTTAATTGACCATCTGAATCTTCATTATGGTCAGAATTAGTTAACCCTGTAATAATATCAACTTTTGAATCCGGGATTTCTAACCCCCAATTATCCCATCCATTAAAATTTTTTCTTGCAAACAACTCAATCTTTTCTTGCTCAGGAAACATTTTTGTAATTCCATCTATAACTTCTAATGGCTTTTCACTATGCTTTCCTCTGGGAATAGCTACCATCTATCTTACATTTCTTGCTCCTCTTGGCTGTGGAAATTTTCCTTTTTTGAAAGCAAGAACAAATTCGGTTTGCGATAATGTATATCTACCAGGATTGTGAACCATTTTATCCCAAACAAATGCCATCGTTTTATATTCAAATCCCCAAGCAGTCCCCAATTCTATCGCATTTGCCATTTGCGATCCTGTCGTCCACATAAACAAAATACAATCATCATCTGCAATGGATTGTACAGCTAATTCTTTTAATTGTCTCAATTTAATTGTGGGATATTTAAATGTTGCAGAACTAAGAAAAATTTTCCTTTCAAAGCCAACATTTTCGTCCTTAATTGTAGTTTTATCATATTGCATTTTCCCACCATAATCCCAGGGAGGATCTGCATAAATGACCTGATATTTCTTATTTGGCAACTTTGGATAAATATCCTCTAACGGATTTATTTTTGTTCGTTCTTTCGCTTGCTTATTATATAAAGAATAGGCTGTAATTTCCTTTTTATCTTCACTGGACATAATTTACACATCCTTTCTGGATTTTGCTTTCATATTTTACTACATCAATAACGAATAGTCAATCGATTGTTACTTATAATCCGTTGTTATATAGTCCACTATTTATTAAAATACTTTTTATTACAAAAGGAGATTTAAAACCATGATCAAAGAACAATTAGGTCAACGTATTAAATATCTACGAAACGAAAAGGGTATAAGTCAGGAAAAATTTGCTCTTTCTATTGATATGGATAGATCTTATTATGCTTCTGTCGAAAGCGGGAAACGCAATATTTCCATTACCAATATCCATAAAATAGCAAATGGTCTTGGTATCACATTAGAAGAATTATTCAAAGGTATCTAAGGAGGATTTATCAGTGGGAAAAAAAGCATTAAGCGGTCGTGAAAATTGGCAAACCGAATCTGGACCGGGAGGATTGGCGGGAACAGCTGAAAAAAATTTATATAAAGCATTCAAAAAGGTATCCTTATCCGTTTTTATACATGAAATTGAAATGCCCCTGCCGATGATAGGATGGATAGTGCGACATATATGAATACACCGCAACGGGAAACAACACGGCTGATATCATGAAAATTTACGGAAAAAGATATAGAAGCATTTTACCTGGTACTGACAGATAAAGAGGCCAACACCTTTCTTCCGTGGTTTCTTATGAAAAGCATTGAGGACAATTCTGCTGTGTGAATTGGCGGCGCACCCGGATTTTGTAAAGCTACTGGCCAACATACAGATTGATGTAAAGGGCATCGCCGCCATACAGGTACAGAATTTAGATTGTTTTCCCATGCCGTGGCACAGGCTAAATATTTAGTATCATCGACGGTTCTAAGTGTAGCAGAAATCCGTTCTTTGCCGGAGTATCCCGGATCTCTGAGCTTTCATAACGTCTTTATACTATTTCTTCCATACTGCTGTTTCTTCCTTCAGCCATTGAATCCATTGTTCCATGCCTTCCCCCGTCCTCGCGCAAATCGGGATAATGATTGCTTCTGGATTACGCATATGTATATACTCCGTACATTTCTCCATATCGAAATCAAAATATGGAAGGACGTCAATCTTATTCACGAGTACCACGTCGCACACCTGAAACATCAACGGATACTTAAGCGGCTTATCATGCCCCTCCGGGACGGAAAGGATCATTGCATTTTTCACGGCTCCTGTATCAAATTCAGCCGGGCATACCAGATTCCCCACATTCTCAAGAATCACCAGATCCAGGCCTTCTGCTCCCAGTTCATTCAATCCATCCTCTGTCATTCCTGCATCCAGATGGCACATTCCTCCTGTATGCAGCTGTATCACCTTTACCCCATAATCCGCAATCGTATGCGCGTCAACATCAGAATCAATATCCGCCTCCATAACGCCTATCCTCATCTGCTCTTTCAGCGCTTCGATTGTGCGTCCCAGCGTAGTTGTTTTCCCTGCTCCCGGACTTGACATTAAATTCAAAAGAAACACACCTTTTTCTTTTAACGTTTCACGAAGCTCCCCGGCATGCTGATCATTCTCTTTAAATATGCTCTGTTTCACTTCGATTACCCTGAATTTATCCATCTTTCTTCTCCTTGTACGCAGTTATTTTGGAGTATCGCTCCGTATGATTATTATATTACTATTTCACCTGATTTCCAACAGTTTCGATTCCAAAATCATTTTCACAAATTCTTTATGTTCCTTTGAAGCCTTACGGCGTCGGATATTTTTTTACAAAACATAAATCCTTTTTCCCCCAAAAAGGGTTATATTAAATGTAAGCATGTTTACGAAAAGAAAGAAGGGATGCCTTTTGGATGATCGGGAGCTGGTACGGCGCATCCAGGCCGGACAGAAAGAATATCTGAATGAGATTGCCGAAAAATATTATGACGACATCTATTATTTCTGCTGCTACCAGACCGGCAGCAGGGAGGACGCCTATGACCTGGCACAGGATACGTTCCTGCGCTTCATCCGGTATGTGGAAGGCTACCGATACCGGAACCTGAAAGGCTACCTTCTGACCATTGCCATGAACCTCTGCAGGAACTACTGGCGGGGGGAAGGACTGCCTCCGCCCGCAGCAAAGCCCCCTACACATGCATGCGGATATGATGGCAGCCAAAACGAAGCCCATCATGCATGCCGCCGCAATACGGACAGGCTTCGCCAGACAGGAAATCGAAGCACGCAGAACCCACAGGACACAGCATACGGGATTTTCGTTGGGTACGGTTATGAGAACGGGGAGAAGACAGAAGCCAATGCGGCCTCGCAGGCGTATGAGAGCCAGGAGAATATCCTGCTGCTTTCGGACGCTTTGCTAAAACTCCCCCAGATGCAGCGGGAGGCCGTGCTGCTCCATCATTTTTACGGGTACAAAAACCGGGAGATTGCCCGCATGACAGGCGTTTCCTGCGGCACGGTAAAATCCCGGATACGCCAGGGCATCGAGAAATTGCAGCAGCTTTTAGACAAGGAGGATTTCTATGGGTGAAAATTTTTCAAAAAGCGGAAGATTCCCGGGCGCCGGAACAAAATGGACTTTTCCGGGTAACGGCGGGCAATGGCGGTTTCCGCTAGATCAGGACGCAAAAGAAAAAAGCCTGGCCGCTATACAAAGAGCCGCGGAAGAAAAACAGCTACGGTACCATCCTTCTTTTGGTGCAAAGCTATGGAACCAGATCCGTTTCCAATCCTGGAAATACCGCGCATCTCAGGGAGCAGTACTGCTCCTTGCCATGCTGCTGGCATTCTATCTGAACCAAAAGGATGTGCCGTATTTTGAATCCATTACTGCCTGCTCGGTATTCCTTGTATTTGCCGGGAACCTCTGCCTGAGCGGCCTTGGACGGCTGTTTTCGTGGCACATGGCCGAACTGGAGGAGACGCTGTATCTGAATTTAAAACAGATGGTATGCATTGGGATGCTGGAAGCCGGGATCGTGGATCTGGCAGTGTTAAGCTTTCTGGCTGCATCCACAGGCGGCAGGGGACAGACGGGGACATGCGCCTGCCTGCTGTATATGCTGGTCCCGTTCCTCTGGTCGGATACCCTGTACCTGCACATGCTGACCGCCATGCGGAACCGTCAAAACGAATATCTGCAGTTTGCGGCCGGAATCGTCTGCGGACTGCTGGCCCTGTTCCCCTTATTATGGGAGAATCCCTATCAGGCGGACTATCTGCCGTTCTGGGGCGGGGCGTTGATAACCGGTTTACTTCTGCTGGCAGCGCAGATTTACCGGACACTTGGGAACTGCATGGAAATAGCCTGAAACAGTTTAGGTTATGTTCCGGCGGTTCCCTGTAAAAACAGAAGGAGGGGACGGCTTATGCCTCAATTAGTGTTAGACAGAGTGACCAGACATTTTAAGAATAAGATTGCAGTGGACGCGGTATCTCTGCGCCTGCAGCCGGGAATCCATGGATTTCTCGGAGCCAACGGAGCCGGGAAGACGACGCTGCTTCGGATGCTCTGCGGCGTGCTGAAACCCACGTCCGGGGAAATCCGGTGCAACGGGACGGATATCCGCGTGCTGGACGGGGAATATCGTTATTTACTGGGATATCTGCCCCAGGATTTTGGATATTACCCGGATTTCTCCGCGAAACGATATCTGGAATATCTGGCGGCCTGCAAGGCTGTGCCCGACGCCCTTGCAAAAGAAAGGGTGCAGGAAATGCTTCATCTCGTAGGCCTTGACGGGGAACAGCGGCAAAAGATCAAGTCATTTTCCGGAGGCATGATCCGCAGGCTTGGAATTGCCCAGGCGCTGTTAAACGACCCGGAAATCCTCATATTGGATGAGCCCACTTCCGGCCTTGACCCCAAAGAGCGAATCCGTTTCCGCAACATCATCAGCGCATTGTCAAAAGAAAAAATTGTGATCCTTTCCACCCACATTGTCTCGGATGTGGAATTTATCGCGGATCAGATCCTGCTCATGAAACAGGGGCGCATTATTGAAAAGGGAAGTTCCCGGGACGTAACGGACAGCGCGGCGGGAAAAGTCTGGGAATATCTGGCAAGGCCCGACGAAGCGGAGCGGCTCAATGGAGAGTTTTCCGTCAGCAATCTGAGGAACGAAGGGGACAGGGTGTATCTGCGGATCGTCTCGGATCGCTGCCCCTGCCAGGGCGCGGCGCTGGCACAGCCCGGGCTGGAGGACGTATATCTATATTATTTTGAAGAATTGGCGGAGGAAACATTGTAAGGAACTGCAGAAAATATCCCGCCCCATCTGCACAGATGATTATCCTGCAGTCCCTGAGTTTTATCCGGCTGTAAACGGATTCGTATGAGGAGACAGAACATGTGGAAAATATTTCAAGAAGAGTTTTATAAAATCGCATCCAGAAAAGTCATCTGGATCGGCCTGTTTTTACTGCTGGCATTCATAACCTACCGCCTTTGGAGAGAAAACAACGCCTATTCCATGACGATTGACGGCAAACAAATCTATGGGCAGGAGGCGATCCAAAAAGACAAAGAACTGGCGGCCCATTATGCCGGCCCCGTGACAGAAGATATGCTATGGGAAATTTATGAGAAGTACGGATTTTTCTGCTATGATCCCGAGACCAGAGAACGCATGGGGAACTTCTGCAGCCAGTTTATGACGGAACATATGACTAATTTCAACCAGATACCCCTGGAAGAATCTACGCCTGAGAACATCCGGTTCTATGAGGGATGGGACTGGGAGCGCAATGTGGGCGGCCTTGTGGAAAAAGCGCCCCGATTTGACTATGTCTACGGATGGGACGACCTGCGGGAGACCTACGGCATCATGACCGTCACGGTCATAGCCGTCCTGCTCATCATCGGCCTGGCGCCGGTATTTGCAGAAGAGTATTCCCTGAAAACGGCAGATATCCTCCTGACCACCCCAAGGGGAAAAGGGAGCGGAATCTGGATGAAAGCCGCAGCGTCCCTTAGCTTTTCACTTGCCGTATACTGTGGTTCCACATTGTATGTATGGGGGCTTTACTTAAAAGTGTTCGGCACGCAGGGCCTCAACGCCTCCCCCCTGCTGATCGGGGGAGGATATTACGGATACTGTCCGTCCAGTATCAGCGGGTTCTTTCTCTTCCAGTTTGCCCTGGGGCTGGCCGGCATCGTCCTTCTCTCCTGCATGGTGCTGGCGGCGTCCGCCCTGTGCAAAAACACCTTCCTGTCCGTTGTTGTTTCCCTGACTGTGTTCCTACTTCCCGTAATATGGCTGAAAATTTTTGCTGCCATGGGGGTTTTCAGCGTCACATTGAGAAAGGCGCTGACTCATTTCAATGTATCGCTGCCCTTCTATCTGATCACAAACTGGGGATTCGATTTTCCTCTAAAAGACATTTGGCTCCATCTGTTCATTGCGGCGGCGGCAGGAACGGCAAGCATAGTTGCGGGTTACCGGAAATACAGGGGGTATCAGGGGTAAGAATAAAACCAGCATAAAAAAGCGCTTCCAAAAGGAACGGGGCTGCCATTCCCTGACAGCCCCGTTTATACGGTTATCATATTTTCACTTTTCCTTTGCTTTCCCGGCAATTTTCCGGTAAGTTCTGGGACTCATCCCAAAGCTGCTCTTAAATATTTTTGTAAATGCAAGTGGATCCGTATATCCTACCGAATCTGCAACCAGGCAAATCTGTAAATCCGTCCCGGCCAAAAGCGATCTGGCTTTCTCCATCCTTACTTTGACCAGATAACCATGGGGCGAACATCCCAGCACTTTCTGGAAACTACTTGCAAGATAGCTTCTGTTCACTCCCACATGATCCGCCACTTCCTGAATCTTTATTTTTTCATTATAATGGGCATCCATATACCGGGCCGCTTCTTTTACATAGACGGCTCCCTGATCTGTCCGGATGCCTCCTGTGTTTCCGGCATATTTGTCATAGTCCTTTATCAGCTCGGAAAAAATCAGAAGCAGCATGCCGTTACGCTTTAATCTGTCCTGAGCGGAAGTCTGGTATGCTTCCATGATCAGATCAATATAAACGCCAATCTGCTCGCCGCACCTGACCTTGTGGATCGGGTTCTCTTTTGAAAAGCCCGCAACGGACAGATTCATTTCCACGCGAACACCTGAAAAACCAATCCACATATATGTCCACGGCTTGTTTTGATCTGTTTCATAATAGATATCCCTGCCCGGAAGAGCCAGCAGTGCGTCCCCCTGTTCCAGATGGTATATTTCCCCTCCCATCTTTAAGGTTCCATTTCCGCTTTTTACAAAGCCAAGAACATAGACGGATTTCAGATCCTGCCTGTACTGCATCTTGCGGATGCCGCTTTCCCATCCACAATGCCGCAGGGACAGTTCCGCCCGCTCCTCCGGTATTTCCTGCAGACATTTATATTTCCCGGCTCCTCTATATCCTGAAACCAGCCGCATAAAATCTGAAACCTCCTTTGCCGCTTTATGCGCTCCTGAAAAACCTCTGCCTTCTGCCCTGAACACGGATTTCCAGGAAACGCATCTGCCAACAGCTTCGTAAAATCTCTTTGCCTTGCCATTTTTCCGGCCGCTGCCATACAGGAATTACAGTTTTCCGCCTGAAGTTGCAATTCCTTCAATAAACTGTTTCTGGAAAATCACATAAATTACGATCATAGGAAGACATGCGATCAAAGACGCCGCCATCAACTGCGGGAAATTCGTCGTATACTGCCCCTGCATTTTCGCAAGCGCGGAGGACAGCGTAAGCATATCTTTTTCTGTATTTACAATCATGGGCCACATCAGATCCTTAAACGCAAACACCGCGGTAAATATCCCCAGCGCCACCATGCTGGAACGTGCCAGCGGCGCCATGATAAACAAAAACGTCTGGGGGATATTGCACCCGTCCAGCCTGGCCGCCTCTTCCAGATCTTTGGGAAGCGTCATATATGCCTGCTTTAAGAGGAATGTTCCAAACGCCGTTACAAGCCCCGGAAATACCAGACCAAATATGGAATTGAGCGCCCCAATCTTGCTCACCATAATATACTGCGGGATAATGAAAATCTGTGAAGGGATCATCATCTGGAACAGCACCATGGAGAACATAAAATTCTTACCTTTGAAATTCAGCCGCGCAAATGCGTATCCTGCCAGCGTGGCGGTCAGGACCGCACATAATACACGGAAAAAGATCAGGAGCAGCGTGTTCTTATACAACAGCAGGAAATTCATATTTTCCATGACTACAGAAAAGGCTTCTGTCCGCCATACTGTTGGAAAGATAATAAACGGGTCCACCTGCGTAGATTCCGGCACGGATTTGAACGCTGTCAAAACCATCCATAAAAAGGGAATCAGCATGGTAATGGACACAAGGATACATGCCAGATGTATCACTGCGGTAACTATTTTTTTCTTTGCTTCCATAACTGCCTCTCCTCTCTAATTATAATGAACCCATTTTTTCTGTCCGACCATCTGGAATACAGTGACAAGCATGATCAAAATAAGGAGAAGTACGACGATCGCGGAGCCATACCCCTGATTCTTCTGCCGGAAGGAATATTCGTAAAACAGGTATACTAACGACTGGGTCTTAATAAGAGCCGGATTCGCCCTGTCCATCACCATGAAGATCAGGTCAAATACCTGCAGGGCTCCGATGATCCTTGTGATCAGCACAAAGAAGATCGTCGGTGAAAGCAGCGGGCAGGTAATGTGCCAGAACTGCTTGAACCCTGTGGCTCCGTCGATGCTTGCCGCCTCGTAATAATCTCCGGGAATCTCCTGCAGGCCGGAGAGGAACAGAACCATGTTATAGCCGATAATCGACCAGATACCGATGACCGCAATCGAATAGATTGCAATGTCCGGACTGGAAATCCAGTTAATCTTTGTCCCAAGGACATGGTTCAGCAGTCCGAAATCGGAATTAAACAACCATCTCCACACCATGGCCACTGCCGCCGGAGCTGCCACCATAGGCAGGAACATAATGGTACGGTATACGCTTCTCCCCTTCATTTTTCTGTTCAGGAGCACAGCCAGTACAAGGGAAATGATAATGGAAACCGGAACCTCCATCAGCGCGTATTTCACCGTATTGAGAAGCGCCTGCCAGACCTGGGAATCCCCGAACATCTTCTGGTAGTTTTCCAAGCCGACAAAAATATTCCCCCGTCCGAAGTCCCCTGTCTTAAAGAAGCTTTGGTATATCGTCTGAAAAATCGGAATAATATTCAGTATGATCAGTCCAAGCATTGTGGGGATGATAAAGATCCATCCCCAGATAAATTCATTTCGTTCCTGACTGGTTACTTTCTTTTTCGGTTTCGCCATTTTCTCTCAACTCCTTTATCTTACTCTATTCTTCCGCAAGCGTCTCGTTCATTTCCTTCGCAATCTGCTTGCAGGCGTCTTCCATGCTCATGTTTCCGATAAAAACATCCTTGAAAATTTCGCTCGCCCGGTTTTCCCATGTCACGGTCGATCTGGAATAGGGCCTTACAACCATGTCTTCACGCATATCAAGATAGACTTTCAGATTGAACTCCGGCGCGCAGGCCGCCCATGTATCGGACGTGCCTTCCCATGCGGACATCGTCACGCCCAGTTCCGCCTGCTTCTGCTGTGCTTTTTCTGAGCCAAGATATTCAATCAATTTCCATGCATTTTCCGTATTATCCCCATTGGCGGCCGCCGCCCAGCCAAGCCCGTTGTAAATGGAAACCCTTCTCTGGCTTTCCTTACCCATGGGCAGGACTGCACAGTCGCAGTTTTCCTTGAGATAATCCTCCTGTTTGAAAGTAGACACCATCCAGGAACCATGGAAAGACATTGCGATTTTTCCTGATTTAAGAAGGACGTCCGGGCCGTTTTCAGACATGGTTTCCATGCTCGGCATGGAGCCGTCCTGAATCAGTTTTTCAATATACTGCATGCCCTTGATGGTATCAGGATTATCATAGCCTGATGTCTTCCTGTCCTCTGAAATAATCTCTCCGCCCATGTCGTATACCATATTGTAATAAGCTTCCTGATTCGTGTCGTTGCGGATAGCGATCCCATACTGGCTTCCGTCGTCCTTCGTCAGCTTCTTTGCATTCTCTACAAGAGTATCCCATGTCCACGTCTCGTCCGGGTAAGCAATCCCCGCCTCATCAAACATCGTCTTGTTATACCAGAGGGCGATGGTGTCAATGTCTTTGGGAATACCGTACACTTTACCGTCGTAGGTATACAGTTCCTTGATCTCTTCCGGATATTTGGACATATCCACGAGTTCGCTGTCCGCCGCCTTGTCTGTCAGATCCAGAAGGATTTCATTGGACATATATCTCTGGGACTCATTGGAGTGCATCCAGAAAACATCGGGCATCTCGCCTCCCTGCGCGCCGGCTTCCAGCAGCGTCCAGTATTCGTTCCACTGTACCACCTGGACTTCCGCTTCTATCCCCGTCTCTTCTGTAAAATCACCAATGATTTCTTTGAGCCCCGGCTCCTGATAGTTGTCCCAGATCATGACAGAGAGCTTTTCGCCATTGCCGCCTCCGTCTGCTGCCCCGTCTGCCGTCCCTTTCTCTCCTCCGCCGCATGCCGCAAGAGATGCTGTCATGACTGCGCACATCAAAAGTGCTGATACTCTTTTCATTTTCATACATTTTCCTCCTATTTTCTGTAACCAATTTACACGGCAAATGAATTGCCTCACTGTCCGCCGCGTCCGCGTCAAACTGTCTGCTGTCTGCCGCCAGTTTGCAAAACATAGGTAATTGTTATATGAAACTGTACTCATGTTATCTCTTTTGGAGTTTGCTTTACTTTCATATAACAATAATGTTAGAATACCTATTATTTCATTATTTTTGAAAGAGGGAATGGATTATGAACTGGATGAATCCGGATAATGCTGTACATATTTTTCTGAATAAACTTGGAGATATTATAATTGCGAATCTGCTTTTTATTGTATGCTCTGTCCCGCTGATCACGATCGGGCCTGCGCTCACTGCGTTATACCACTGCATGCTCCGCACGGTAAAGGGGAACCAGACGGGCGTCCTGAAAACTTTTTTCCGCGCTTTCCGGCAGAATTTCCTCCAGTCGGCCGTCCTGTGGATCGGCCTTTGCGCTTCGTTTCTTATAGTGTCCGCCAACCTGCGGTTTCTCTCACACATGAACCATCCCGCTGCGCAGATATTTTACCTGCTGTCCTGCGGGGTTCTGGCGCTTCTTGGCGTCACGGCGCTCTATGTCTTTCCGGTTGCAGCCGCATTTGAGGGCACTTTGAAGATGCATCTGAAAAATTCCCTGCTCTTTGCTTTTACGCATCTGCCCGCCACTTTTCTGGCCGGCGCCGTTTCCACTGTCCCCATGGTCATGACTTATACGGATCAAAAACTGCTCCCGCTGTATGCATGCTGTTGGTTCTTCTTTGGATTCGGCCTGACCGCGTACCTGAATTCACTGCTTTTCTACCGTATGTTCAAGCCGTGGCTTGAACAGGATTGACGGAGGCGATCCACATGGAAGACAAAATTGTAATGCACCGGAAAACAAATTCGGAAGAACTGTTCCTTGTTTTCTGCGGATACGAAGACTGTAAGCCAGAACACTTTTTCGGCCCTGTAATACGCCGGTATTATATGATTCATTTTATCCTGAAAGGACAGGGGCATTATTTCATCAATGGCCAGCATTACCGCATCCGGGAAAACCAGTGTTTCCTCGTGCCGCCTGACATAGTCACTTATTACAAGGCCGAACCTGACGACCCCTGGACTTATGTCTGGATCTGCTTTAACGGAACAATCGTGCCTGACCTGATAAAACGCTGCCATTTCACCGACACCGGGCTGGTTCTTCCCGTCTCTGACGCTTTTAAGTACAAGGAGATTATTTTTGAAATGATGGAACATGCCCCTCTCACGCCTGCGGATGAACTTCATATCCAAAGCTGCCTTTACCATATTCTGGCAATTCTGGCAGAACAGAACCATGCTTCCTACAGCGACACGGACTCTCTGGATAACTTTTATATCTCGCGCGCCATTGACTACATCAATAAAAGCACGGTTCTGGATATTACTGTGGCGAAGGTAGCCGAGTATCTCCACATCAGCCGCAGTTATCTGTTTGAACTGTTCAAAAAGCATTTGAATACTTCCCCGCAGGCATTCCTTATCACTGCCAAGATTGCCAGCGCCAAGGAACTGCTTCTGCGCACCGACAATTCCGTGGAAAATATTGCGCTTTCCAGCGGCTACCAGAATCCCTATGCATTTTCCAGGGCTTTTAAAAAAGAAACAGGAATGACCCCCAGTGAATTCCGCAAAAAATGTAATTATAACGGAGAGCTTCTGAACCATTAAGCATCATACTATGGAGGCAGGCGGACTCATGAAACCGGAAGATATACGGCTCTTTTCTGCCGTGCTTTTGGGCATCTGTCCGCTTTCTTCATCCTATTTGTATGAAACTGCCGTTCCGCCTTCGCCCCAGATGCCGGGGCAGCCTGTATCTCCCCGGCCCAACGGAACCATATGTAGCTTCTGTCCTAAAGCTGTTTGTATAATCTAATGCCGTTCTTCGTAGTCTTTCGCTATATCCCTGTGGATATATTCTTTACAGATCTTTGCAGATGTACTTTTTTATTACAGTATCCTTTTCTGTCTCAATTATAATATAATCCGGAACTCCTGATTTTCAATATCTGCCGGCATCTTTTTCCCACTTTCATCTACTCCTTTTTCTATCCGTTTCGCTTAAGCTGGTTATATATTATAAAGCGATTGTTCTGATTTTCAATGATTATTGGTTTCCACTTCCTTGCAGAATGTCCACAAACATGACGTTGCCAGAATTGTGAACCTTTTTTTCATGATGTACCGCGCCACAGACTATGGCTCTCTCCCATCTTTTACAATATGTTTACATCCCCCAAATTGAAAATTTTGCCCAACTGTTATAAAATAATCAGGAACTGTAGAAAACAGAGCTGCAGGAGGCTCCATTCCCTGCAGTTCCCTTAGATCAGCAAGCAAAAGGAAGAGAAATCATGCCCCACAAAATACTGGTAATCGAAGATGAAGAACATATCAATGAATTAATCTGCCTGAATCTGGAAACCGCAGGCTATGCCCCCATCCCTTTTTACGACGGGGACGCGCTCAGCCAGCACCTGAAGGAAACCCCGCCTGGCCGCTATGCCCTTGCGCTTCTGGATGTCATGCTTCCGGGAAAGGATGGCTTTGTACTGCTGCCGGAATTAAAGACCCTCCAGATTCCCGTCATTTTCCTGACCGCACGCGGCGATCTGCCGAGCAAGGTAAAAGGGTTGACGGACGGTGCGGAAGACTATATGGTAAAGCCTTTCGAAATGCTGGAACTTCTTGTGAGGGTGGAAAAGGTACTCCGCCGTTTTCAGAAAAAAGAGGAAGACTGCCACCGCATCCGGGATGTAGAAATCTTTCCGAAAGAACGGATTGTCCGCAAGGCGGGAACGGTCATCCCCTTCAAGCCCATGGAATTTGACTGCCTGATGCTCCTTGTGAAGTATAAAAATATCGCCCTTGGCCGGGAGCAGCTTCTGCGGATGCTATGGGGAGTGAAATTTGAAGGCGAAACCCGGACCATCGACGTCCACATCGGCAGAATCCGCAAAAAGCTGGGATTTCAAGATGTAATCAAGACCGTTCCCAGAATCGGATATCGGCTGGAGGACAGAACGGATGGGAAGGGCGATGCCTTAATTCAGGAGGAACCATGAAGCTAAAAACGAAAATCTCTGTCGTCTCGGTGGGAATGCTGCTGCTCCTATCCCTGACGTTTTCCATCTGGAATCTGAACAAGACGCAGAAACAGATGATCGACAATATCATACACGATGAAACAAACCGTCTGTCCATCGATATCTGGAATTTTGACCGTTCCCTGCAACAGAAAGATTATGACAGCGCTCAGGGAATGCTGTATGCCGCGCGTTCCGTCTTTCAGTCCATTTCCGATCGGAAGGTTTTCTATACGGAGGACTACGGAACCAATGCCGTCCTTTATTATAACGGACAGGAGATCTCCAATAACACTCCGTATGTATTTGACATCACGGAGGATGCTATCCAGACCAGACAGTACGCTGTGCATGCCGATCCAGGTTCGATTCAAAGCCGCGTTTCCACTTTTATCGAGGAGGTCAACGGCCGGCGTCTGCTGATCCTGTTTGAAGGCACAGGGGAACAATACGCCAATAACCATGGATACAGAAATTTTCAGATTCTTCACTACCGGGATATCACCTCCATATACAAGTTCATAAGAAAACTCCTTTTCCAGAGCATCGCAATGTCCCTGTTCCTCTGCGTCCTTCTGGCTACAGTCCTGATCCTCATCCTCAGGAAGATCCTCATTCCCTTTGACCATCTGCGCGACGCGGCAAACATGATCGCAGTGGGGGGCTATGAGAAGCGGGTGGAAAATCCGGGAAACGACGAGGTCGGAGAAGTCTCCCGATGCTTTAACCAAATGGCAGACCGGGTAGAGGAACATATCCGCACATTAGCAGAAATGAATGAGAAACAACGGAAACTGATAGGTTCACTCGCCCATGAATTAAAAACCCCAATGACGGGAATCCAAGGCTATGCGGAGCTTCTCCAACGCGTAAAGCTCTCCCCCGAGAAACAGGCCGACGCCCTGCGCTATATCGAGGAAGAATGCATGCGCCTCTCGCGCCTGACGGGTAAAATGCTGCAGTTAACAGAGCTTTCCGGTGAAAATACGATTGAAAAAAAATCCTGCTCCCTGTCTTCCTTATTTTCTCAGGCTCAGGAAATTACGCAATTCCGTCTAAAGGAAAAGGAGGTTCGTTTGGAAACAGAATCAGAGGAATGCCTGAAAATCGAATGTGATGAAGACTTAATGCTCAGTTTCATCACCAATCTCATTGATAATGCCTGCAAAGCCAGCCCTGCCGGTTCCTGTATCCGCCTGATTGGAACAAAATCCGGGATTATCGTGGAAGACAGCGGCACAGGAATCCCGGAGGAAGAGATCCGCCATATTACAGAACCATTTTACATGGTTGACAAATCCCGTTCACGGAAACAAGGCGGCGCGGGACTCGGACTGGCGCTTTGCAGCCAAATTGCACGCCTGCACGGGGGGAGGCTGGAAATTAAAAGCGCGGTAGGGGAAGGGACTTGCATCGGGATGCGGTTTCTGAACGAGATCTGACAAGGTATTCTCCTGCAGGCCGGACGGATGCCACCCATTCATTCCAAAATACAGCAGTATCCAAAAAACTCTGTACAAATCCGTCTCTTCGGTCTATGATATCAGAAATGGTTTCCATACATTCCCGGGCTCTTTTTGTACATTGTTTGGCCGGAACCTGAGAGTGTATCCCCATATTGAAAGGAGAGGCCTGTCATGGAAGATGCTTATGTACTCCAATTATCTGACCACAAGTTTCACGATCTTCACCTTTGCTTCTGCGGCTATGCCAAATGTAAGCCCCTGCACAGCTTCGGCCCTGCCGTCCGCCCCAACTATATCCTCCATTATATTCTGGAGGGGAGGGGCCGGTACTATGTGGACGACACACACTATGACCTGCAGGCCGGGCAGGGTTTCCTCATTGAGCCCGAGATCCAGACCTTTTATCAGGCGGCCCGGGAGGAACCATGGTCTTACCTCTGGGTAGGATTTGACGGCAGCCATGCCGGAGATTATTTAAAAGATCTGGGGCTCAACAGCCATCAGCTGATCTTTCAGTGCATCCATGGCGAAGAATTAAAACAGCTTGTAATCAACATGCTCAAACATAACACCTCCAGCACGACAAACCAGTTTCTGCTGGAAGGTCTTTTATATTCCTTTTTTTCTGTATTGGCACAGGATCTTGATGTTATTTCTTCCCCGGAGGAAAGTGATGACAATCTGTATATCCGGTCGGCTATAGAGTTTATTCACAATCATTATTCCTGCAACATTAAGGTCTCGGACATTGCGGACTATGTGTGCATTGACCGGAGTTATCTGTACAAGCTGTTCCGGCAGAACCTGAATCTGTCGCCCCAGGACTATCTGTCCAATTACCGGATTACCCGCGCAGCAGAGCTTCTCTCCATCACCGACCTGCCCATAGGCGGCGTGGCGCTGTCCTGCGGGTACAGGGATCCTCTCGTATTTGGCAAGGCATTCAAGGCCAAACGCGGGATTACCCCCACGCAGTACCGGAAGAAAAACCGGAAGGACGCCAGAGAACACCTGCAGAACCATCAGGATATTCTGGAAAAATTATAACAGTTGTCAACATTTTGACTGTTTTCCTTCACAAATGCTTATACTCCTTTTTTCCTGCCTCCTATATAATAGACTTACACTGACAGATCCGTAGATGGTTGGTGCCAGGCATACCTTTCCGGAGCGGCATAGTTCCCGCGCTGCCCCGGAGGCAGGAAAATGATATTATAAAACACAGGATTTTAAGGAGGAAGGTTCAATGAGCAAACTTTATCAGACGGAGCCCGCCCGTCCCGCAGGGACATGCCTTACGGAATGCCCTATGGGTATACTTTACAGTGAACGCACGCGCAACTTTCATTTATTTAACGGCGACATCAGCTACATCATGACCGTGCTTCCGAACGGGCAGATGGGACAGCTTTATTTCGGCAAACGCATCCACCACAAGGAAGACTTTTCCTATCTTCTGGAAACTGCCGGTCGTCCCATGACCTCTTATGTGTTTGAGGGGGACAGATCCTTCTCTCTGGAGCATACCAGACAGGAATACGGCGTATACGGAACGACGGACTACCGCCGGCCTGCGGTGGAAATCCTGCAGGAAAACGGAAGCCGCCTGTCCGATTTCCGTTACCAGAGCCACACCGTCACTGCCGGAAAGCCAAAGCTTCCCGGACTCCCGGCCACCTATACGGAATCAGACGAAGAGGCGATGACACTGACCCTTGTCCTGGCCGACCCGGTCACGGACATCACTCTGGAACTGCTCTACACGATTTTTCAAAAAGGCGGAATCCTTGCGCGGAGCGCTAAGCTATCCAACCATGGGAACCAAAGCGTGCATCTGACTACAGCCATGAGCCTGTGCATGGATCTGCCGGACTGCGATTATGAATGGCTCCAGTTTTCCGGCGCATGGGCACGGGAACGCCATTTAAAAGTGCGCAGGCTGGAACAGGGCATTCAGGCCGTGGACAGCAGGCGCGGGCATTCCTCCCATGAGCATAATCCGTTTATCATATTAAAACGCCCGGATACCAACGAATTCCAGGGGGAGGCGATTGGTTTCAGCCTCATCTACAGCGGCAATTTTCTTGCCCAGGCAGAGGTGGACACCCACAACATGACCCGTGTACTCCTTGGCATCAGCCCCGGCGGGTTTGACTGGAAATTAGAGCCCGGGGAAGCGTTCCAGACGCCGGAGGCCGTGATGGTCTATTCCGGCCGCGGACTGAACCGTATGAGCCAGACCTTCCATAAACTATATCAGAAGCGTTTGGCAAGAGGTTACTGGCGTGACCGCGCAAGGCCTATCCTGAACAACAACTGGGAAGCCACATATTTTAATTTCACGGAAGACCGGCTTGTGGAGATTGCGTCCAAAGCAAAGGAATGCGGCGTAGAGTTGTTTGTCCTGGATGACGGCTGGTTCGGGGAACGCAGCAGCGACCATGCCGGACTGGGAGACTGGGTGGCAAATCCGGCCCGTCTTGCAAACGGCATTACCGGCCTGGCCCGGCGCATTGAAGACCTGGGAATGAAATTCGGCCTCTGGTTTGAGCCGGAAATGGTGAACAAAGATTCTAACCTTTACCGCACCCACCCGGACTGGATCCTGCAGACGCCGGAACGCAGCGCCTCCCACGGGAGAAACCAGTTCGTGCTGGACTTTTCAAGAAAAGAAATTGTGGACTGCATCTATGAAATGATGGCAAAAATTTTAAGGGAAGCCAAAGTTTCCTATATCAAATGGGACATGAACCGGAGCATCACGGAGTGCTATTCCGCCGCGCTCCCGGCTGACCGCCAGGGTGAGGTTTTCCATCGCTATATCCTTGGTGTATATGCCCTCTACGAAAGGCTGACTTTGGAATTCCCCCATGTGCTCTTTGAGTCCTGTGCCAGCGGCGGCGGGCGGTTCGACCCGGGCATGCTCTATTATGCGCCCCAGGGCTGGGCAAGCGATAATTCCGATGCCGTTGAACGCCTTAAAATACAATACGGAACCACCTACTGCTACCCCATCAGCAGCATCGGAAGCCATGTATCCGTGATACCAAACCATCAGGTGTTCCGCCGCACGCCATTGCATACCAGGGCAAATGTGGCTTACTTCGGAACCTTTGGCTATGAGCTGGATCTAAACCAGCTGACCGTGGATGAGCAAAGAGAAGTGAAGGAGCAGATTGCGTTTATGAAAGAATACCGGGAACTGCTCCAGTTCGGCAGCTTCTACCGGCTTTCCAGCCCGTTTGACGGAAATATCACCTGCTGGATGGCTGTCAGCGAAGACCAGACGCAGGCAATCGTGGGCTGGTACAGGGTGCTGTGCGGCGTGAACCTGCCCTTTACCCGAATCCGCCTGCAGGGGCTCAATCCGGACTTCTGCTACCGGGATGTGGAAACAGGGAAAGCTTTCTATGGGGATGAACTGATGAATGCGGGGCTTATCACATCCGACCCGTTGTCCGGCCAGGTGGAAGACACGAACACAGATTACGGCGATTTTGATTCCCGGCTGTTTGTATTGAAGCAAACGCATATCTGAAAAGAAAATGAACAAAAATTCAGGAACTGCAGGAAAATGACGCCAACAGGATATTTCCGTGCAGTTCCTATGCAGGGGGATATTGTATAATGAATACACAGCAAAAACCTTTTATAAAACGCTGCATTATGATGGTCACCGGAATCCTGTTTATCGGGATCTGTGTCGGTTCCTACAGGCTCAGTGAATTCGGCGTAGATGCATTTACATGTATGAATCTGGGAATCAGCGGCTTTCTCCACATGACCTTCGGCACATGGCAGCTTATCATGAATGCCGCGATTCTGGTGGTCGTGTTCTTCCATGCACGCCAGTGCATCGGCGCAGGCACCATTGTCAACATGATCTGTGTAGGCTATCTGGCAGACTTCATCTGCTGGCTGTTCCAGACAGTCCTGAGGGTGGAAATGACTCTGCCCCTGCGGATTCTGGCTCTCATCATCGGAAGCATATTTGCGGGGCTTGGAGTGGCATTTTATATGGTAGCGGAAATGGGCATTGCACCTTATGACAGCGTTGCAATTATCATAGAAAATCTTACCAACGGCAAGATTCCATTTCAAAATGCACGCGTACTCAGTGACGTTACCGTGGTCGTCGTCGGCGTAGTTTTCTGCCTCTTATCCCACGGCGACCTTCGGCTCATCATCGGGATTGGGACGATCTGCAACGCGCTGCTCAACGGACCTCTGATCCAGTTTTTCAAAACCCATGTGGCAGAGCCGGTGATAGGTGGGAAGTAAGTTTTAAAACAGGTTAACAGTACTGCATTTTCCAGACCGCGGCTTTTGCAAAGGAACAGGGACAAAAGGGGAAGCCACCCTCATCGGGAGACTTCCCCCTTTTTAATGCCTGAAATCCTATTTCAAATCATTTCCGTCACGATCCGTTCCTTCCCTTCCGTCTTTTCCCTATTGCGATAAATACTTCTTACTTTTGTTCTTCCACTTCGATCTTTCTGATCTTCCTGGTGCGGATCTCCTCGCAGATTTCACTGATAAATACATCCAGAGGCCGCTGCCCTTCGTCGCCTGAGAAACGGCTCCTTACGGATACGACGCCTTCCTCCTGCTCTTTTGCGCCGACCACCAGCATATAGGGGATCTTGTCCAGACGCGCCTCACGGATCTTGTAGCCCATTTTCTCGGAACGCCGGTCAACCGAACAACGAATGCCGTTAGATTTCAGTGTTTTCTCCACCTGCGACGCATACTCATGGAATTTGTCGGAGATCGGGATGATACGCACCTGCTCCGGGCACAGCCATGTGGGGAACAGTCCCGCATATTTCTCGATCAGCCATGCCAGTGTCCTCTCATAGCAGCCCATGGAAGTCCTGTGGATGATATACGGACGTTTTTTGTCGCCGTTCTCATCGATAAAGTACATATCAAACTGCTCTGCAAGCAGTGCATCCCACTGGATCGTGATCATGGTATCTTCTTTGCCGTATACATTTCTTGCGTTGATATCCACCTTCGGCCCGTAGAACGCGGCTTCTCCTACATCCTCCACAAATGGGATCCCCAGTTCCTGAAGCATGGTGCGGATATGTCCTTCGGTCTCCTCCCATACTTCCGGAGAACCGATGTATTTCTCCGTATTTTCCGGATCCCATTTGGAAAGATGGTAGGTCACGTCCTCTTCCACTCCCAGAACCTGAAGGCAGTGCTGGGCCAGAGCGATGCAGTCTTTAAATTCTTTGACCATCTGATCCGGCCTTACGATCAGATGTCCCTCGGAGATCGTAAACTGGCGCACACGTGTCAGTCCGTGCATCTCGCCGGAATCCTCATTCCGAAACAGTGTGGACGTCTCGCCATAGCGCAGGGGCAGGTCGCGGTAGCTGTGCTGCTCTGCCTTGTATACATAATACTGGAAGGGACAGGTCATGGGGCGCAGGGCGAATACTTCCTTGTCTTTGTCCTCATCCCCCAGCACGAACATCCCCTCTTTGTAGTGATCCCAGTGCCCGGAAATCTTGTACAGATCACTTTTTGCCATGAGGGGGGTTTTGGTACGGACATATCCCCATTCATTGTCCTCCAGATCCTCGATCCATCTCTGGAGTTCTTTTATGATGATCACGCCATTGGGCATCAGAAGAGGCAGCCCCTGGCCGATCACGTCTACGGTGGTAAACAGCTTCATCTCACGCCCCAGTTTGTTGTGGTCGCGCTTTTTCGCTTCTTCCAGCCGGTTCAGATGTTCCTGCAGTTCCTCCTTTGTGCCATAGGCAGTCCCATAGATCCGGGCCAGCATCTGATTCTTTTCGCTGCCCCGCCAGTAAGCGCCGGAAGAAGAGATCAGCTTAAACGCTTTTACCCCTTTGGTACTCATCAGATGAGGGCCTGCACACAGATCTATCCAATCCCCCTGTGAATAGAAGGAAATCTCTGCGTCCTCCGGGAGATCTTCGATCAGCTCCACTTTATAAGGCTCGTTCCTCTCTTTAAAAAATGCAATGGCTTCTTCCCGGGATTTTGTAAACCGTTCGATCTTCGCCCCTTTTTTGATAATCTTCTTCATCTCTTTTTCAATGGCGTCCAAGTCCTCCCTGGAAAACGGAGTGTTCTCAAAATCATAGTAAAATCCGGTATCAATGGACGGCCCGATTGCTACTTTAGCATCCGGGAAAAGCGTCTGTACAGCCTCCGCCAGTACGTGGGAGGCTGTGTGACGCAGAGCCGCCAGTCCCTTCTCATCCCGGGAAGTAAGGATATGAACCTGACAGTCGCCGTCTACTACCGTGCGCAGATCTACCGTCTCCCCGTTAACCTCTCCGGCACACGCGGCGCGCGCCAGCCCTTCGCTGATATCATATGCAATATCAATGATGGATTTCGCTTCGGCATATTCTTTTGTTGAACCATCTTTTAATGTAATGACCATGTTCATTCTTTCCTTTCTCTGAATATATTTGAAAAACCATGCGGACGAAATGCAAAAAGGATTTGATCCAATCCCGGCGCCTGAAAAAACAAAAAAGCCCGTCCCTCATGACTCCAAAGAATCACAAGGGGCGAGCTGAAATTGTGCAGCCGCGGTTCCACCCTTCTTGCTGTCCGCTAAAGTACTGCAGGAAAGCCAGATAAAATGACTAAGCTGTTTTACAGTTCCTTATGCGGAAAACCACTTCATGGATGATAACGGAATCACCGGGCCGGATTGGGGCCGCTCGGAGGTAGTTTTCAAATGCTTCTGCAATAAGATGCTTCCAGCACCGGAATCGGGCATCTCTCTCTGGAAAGTTCCACACTCTACTCGTCTCGTCTACGCATTGTCTTTCATTTGCATAATCCTTATTATAACCCAAAAAATCGGATTGTCAATTATAATGCGCCAAACTTTTTCAGTTATTGCAATTCACGGCCTGACCGGCCGCGGATTTTATCGCATCCAGCCCATTAAAAGCCGCCTGATTCTATTGACAAGACTGATTTATAACGATATATTTATAAAGGGAGTATCGCAAAACAAAACTTCAAATCCAACAAAAAGGGGGTTATAAAATTGAAACAAAGAATTCTTTCAGCCGCTTTGGCGCTGCTCTTATTCTTTTCTTCCCAGCCAGTGGCATATGCATGGCCGGAAGACCCTGTACAGCAAGAGGACGCCCTTACAGAAGGGAACGCACCCGGACCGCTCGCCCTTGATCCTACGGGCCTGACCCAGGCAGGGGTCTATCAGGCCATGATTGCACTGAAGGAGCAGGATGCTTACAGGGAGGGGACGCTCTGGAATGACGAGACACCTTATTCAGCCTCAACGGGATATTACAGATGGAAAGGCGGAACCCTTAATGGACAGAATATTGTTGCCGTGGGCTGCGTTGCTTTTGCATTTATACTCAGCGATGAGGCATTTGGCGATCTGCCCAACAGAATGTACGCAGCGGGCGGCTTTAAATATGAAGATATAAAAGTGGGGGATATCCTGCGGGTAAACAATGATACCCATACTGTAATCGTACTCGAAGTACATGAGACGGGTGTGGTTGTTGCCGAAGGAAATAACAGCGAGAAAGTCCATTGGGGACGGACTATATCGAAAGACATTGTAATGAACACGACCAGCCATTACATCACCCGCTATCCCGCAGACTATATTTCGCCGGATGATCCCAATGCCAACGACCTGATTGGCAATGGAGCGCTTGCCGGAGGACTTGCCTGGAAGCTGACGAAGGCGGGTACGTTAACCATCTTTGGCAGCGGAGCTATGCCGGATTTCAGAGGCTCCGAAGAACAGCCATGGAATAAGCTCAAAGACCAAATTCGGAAGGTGGTGATCGAGAACGGTGTTACCCGTATCGGTTCCAGCGCTTTTCGTGAATGTGGAGTCCTTGGTGCAGACATTGCTTCCAGCGTGACAACGATTGGCGACAGCGCTTTCCGCGGTTCTTCGATCATTTCCGTGACCATTCCTTCCAGCGTGAAAACCATCGGTGACAGCGCTTTTTACGGGTGTGGGAACCTGAGTTCCGCAGTAGTTTCCGAAGGAGTGGAAACCATTGCCCAGCAGGCTTTCTACGCCTGTACAAGCCTCACCTCTATAGCGCTGCCTGCCAGTATCGGAGAAGTAGGCGGCTCAGCATTTTTTCAATGCACGGCAATGACAGGCGCAACCTTTGCCGCCGGCAGCAAGCAGGTTAAATTAGGCGACAATCTATTTTCAGGATGCTACTATCTGATGAATGTAAAACTGCCTCAGAGTATAGACCGCATTGGTGACGGAATGTTTCAGAATTGCCATATGCTTGCCGGAGTAGAAGTTCCGCAGGGTGCGAAAAGTATTGGGAATATGGCGTTCGCGTCTTCAGCAGTGTCTGCCGTCATCATTCCGGCCAGCGTAACAACGATAGGGTCAGGTGCGTTCTCAGCCTGTCCCCTGGCTGATATATACTATACCGGCGCTAAAGCGCAATGGGACAGCATAAGTAAAATCGGTGATACGGCAATGGCCGTATCAAAGGCAACGATACATTATGAGTACACCCCCGATCAGACGACTCCGCCCGATGAGACGAATCCTGGTCAGACGACTCCGCCCGACCAGACGACTCCTGGCCAAACGACTCCTCCCGGTCAGACGACTCCTGGCCAGACGACTCCGCCCGGTCAGACAACGCCTGACCAGACAACACGGCCCGCGCCAGATCCCCAAATCCCCTTTATTGACAACGGTTCCGGCAAGGAAGGCTGGGAGGCCATTCTGGAAGAGGCTGCAAATGCTTCCGACGGAATGTCGGTTCACGTCAATATGAACGGTGTCTCCGTTGTACCCGGGAAGGTGCTTGACAGCATAAAAGGACAGAATGTTACGATTTCCTTTGATATGGGCAACGGGATTATCTGGTTAGTAAACGGCAGGGATGTTTCCGCAGAACATGCCAATGATGTGAATCTTTCCGTACTGGTTGGAACATCAGCTATTCCACGGGATATGGTCAGTCATGTGGCCAAAGATCGACAGGCAATACAGCTTCGCCTTGCTCACAGCGGTGATTTTGGTTACAGAGCGATACTTAGAATCCATGTGGATGCGGCGAATGCAGGATTGTATGCAAACCTTTTCTATTACAATGAAAGAACCCGCGGGCTTGAATTTGTCACGGACGGCCGGATACAGGAAGATGGGATTGTAGAACTGGCATTTACCCATGCTTCGGATTATGTCGTTGTGATTGATGCTGCTTCCATGGATACGGACTCCGGCGGGGATTCTTCCGGAAGCAGCAGTTCCGACAGGACTTCTCCCGGAAACAAGGGCGGCTCTCCATCTGCTGACGGCACTGGCTCAAAGGGAACCGAAAAACGATCCCCCAGGACCGGAGAATGTTTTTCATTGAAATAGAGACTGCATCCCCAAAAAAATGAAAACTTCCATTTCAGGAGCTGTATATTTGATGTCTGTTTCCAAATATATAGCTCCTGAAATTCAGTTTTTTTTTCGTCCAACCTTCTTACATTTTTTCATAATACAGCTTTACACTCTCCCATTTTGCCGCTCTCTTACAAAATGATCCTTCCCTGCTGGCGCAGGTATACATATTGGCGGATGTCCTTCAATGCCTCCACAGTCAGTTCCAGGAACTGGCATCCATAACCGTAACGTCCGTCGCGGAGATCCTCCTCCCTTAAAATGACGGCTTCCATCTCATAGTTATTTTCAAAAAAACTGTAGGAGAACAGAACGGTACTTCCTGTCTGTAATCTCGTTGTGGTAATAAAATAGACGCCGCCTTCACTGATATTCTGGATTACCCCTTTAAAGCCCTCCTGTCCGGCAGTGGAAAACGCGGCCTCTTTTTCCATCGTTGCCCGGATGCTCCTGCGCGCTTCCACAATCTCAATGACTTCCAGAATCTCACAGTCTGCAACCCACGGCACGGTTATGGACGGGTCGTAATTACTCCTGACCGCAAGTTCACAGCGCGTCTTTATACATCCTATCTGGCTGTCAAAAAAATCAATCCTGATATCCGACAGCTCGGAAACTTCCTGTTCCCTTCTCAAAAGCAGTATGACCTGCTCTCCGTCACATTTCACCTGAAATTTTTTTTGAACCGAATTTCCCTCTTCATAGACTGTGCATGTTCTGCAATTATTTAAAACCATTACATCTGTTCCTTTCTGCTGCAATATATTATACTTTGCCGGACGTAGTCCGCCCGCCCTGTAAGGGCTTGTATTACGGGATGCCCTTTGGGTATACTTTGCCGGACGCAGTCCGCCCGCCCTGTAAGGGCTTGTATTACGGGATGCCCTTTGGGTATCGTTTTTTATCTGGCAGCCGATCAGGATTTTCCCACTGCTGCCTGGATATTCCAAAAATTTCGTGTGAAGCAGCCCCTAAAAATCCGTGGTACACCGCTTCACGATCCGGCAGGGCACTTTATGGTCCTGCTCTACATCCGTTTTTCCGTCTAACACCTCCAACATCCGGTCAATGGCGTCATTGCAAAGCTGCTTCACCTGATTATCCACCGAGGTCAGCTCCGGCTCGCAGCATACAGCCATCATGGAATTGTTATATCCTGCCACACTGAGTTCCTCCGGCACGGACAGCCCTTTTGCAAGAGCATATTTCAACGCGCCCACAGCCAGGCTGTCATTGCAGGCAAACACGCTGTCAAACTCCAGAGTCCGGTGCGCCAAAAGCATTTCCCTTGTATAATGGATCTTACCCTGCATGGTTCCCGGCACACTGTCCACGAAACAGGATTCCTCCATCGAACCAGATCCGAGCGGGCGGAGATAGAACTTCAATTCTCCGCGGATCGGACAGCCGGCGTCCGCCAATGCAGTTTCATACCCTATAAGCTTCTGCCGGGCACTGTAGGTCTGGGAGTCGTATAAAAAGAGGATTCTCTTTTTGCCCCTGCGGATCAGGGCTTTGGTCACATCATACGCGCCCTGGCAGTCGTCGCCGTAGGAACAGTAGATATTCTCCCCTTCCACGTATCCGTTGATCAAAAAGACCGGAACCTGCTTTGCCGCCTCCCTGAGATATTCTGTCTCCTCCTGATCCTTTCCTGAGCCGGCAAAGAGGGACCCCACAAGAATCAGGGCGTCAATCCGCTTAGACAGCAGCAGCCTGGTATGGTGCTCCCTGGCCGCCTGCCGGCTGCCGCTGCATCCCAATATACAGTCATATCCATATTGATGCATGCGCTTTTCCAGATGGGAAACCGCCTCCGCCATGTACTGATCCGAAATGTCCGGACAGAGGATGCCGATCGTCTTCATGGAATTTAAGCCCAGCCCTCTTGCAAATACATTCGGCGTATACTCAGATTCTTCAATGACCGCAAGAACCTTCTGCTTCGTTTTCTCACTGACCCGGGGACTTCCGTTCACCACACGGGAAACGGTGGCAATGGAAACTCCTGATAATTTTGCAATATCATAAATATTCATTGTATGTCTCCTGTCTTATAATAACACGCTTCCGCCTGTTTTTCCATCTGATTTTTATATTCACCTCATGATACTTATGCCCCAGGTACCCTTCTCCGTTGTAAGCACTTTCATCAGGATTCTAAGTATCATTTTAAATTTTATAGTATTTCCTGCAAAATTGCAAACCTTATTTTTGAATTTGCAGATTCTGCCGATATAATTTTTCCAGATTACCTCTTGACTTCTCCGGGATTGTATAGTACTTTATATGTAAGCGCTTACAAAATGAAGTAAACCAAACCCACACCGATTAAAAAATGCACTTTTTCTACCAAAAGCTACTGAAGACTTTCAAGCTTATCCTATCGGATTTTGCTGGCAGCAGGAAGATTTGAACCGTTTTCCATGCAGCACGGCAAAAGTGATATTTTCGTTTTCTGCGGCTTCAGGGCAGGAAACAGAAAGGAACCACTATGCAGGAATTTATGAAAATCCATCCAAAGGACAATGTGGCTGTGGCACTCTGCCCGCTTGAGGCAGGCAGAAGGGTTACCGTGGATTCCACGGAGATCCTTTTGTCCGAAGACATCCCCCAGGGACACAAATTTGCCCTTTCCCCCATTGAACCGGGGGGACAGGTGGTCAAGTATGGATCCCCCATCGGGTTTACCACGGAAGCAGTCGCGGCGGGTGATTGGGTTCATACCCACAATCTGCGGACAGGCCTTGGTAAGATGCTCTCTTATACCTATGACCCGCATTTTTCTCCTCTTGCGCCTTCAAAACCCGTTTACTTCCAGGGTTTTCGCAGGGCAGACGGGAGAGCAGGCGTCCGCAACAATATCTGGATCATCCCTACCGTGGGCTGCGTCAACAATGTAGCCGCGGCGATTGAACGGCAGGCACAGCAATTTCTTACAGAGCATATAGATGAGATCTCCGCATTTTCGCATCCCTACGGCTGCTCCCAGATGGGGGACGATCAGGAGTACACCCGCCGGATCCTTGCGGACCTGATCAATCATCCCAACGCAGGCGGCGTCCTTGTGCTGGGCCTTGGATGTGAGAACACCAATATCGATGAACTGAAAAAATATACAGGGGACTATGACAAACAGCGCGTCCGTTTCCTTGTCTGCCAGGAATCAGAGGATGAAATTTCAGACGCCCTTGCCATCGTCCGGGAACTCGCGGCATATGCCGGTCAGTTTTGCCGGGAGCCGATTCCCTGCAGCGAACTGGTCATCGGCATGAAATGCGGCGGCTCCGACGGCCTATCAGGCATCACCGCCAACCCGGTTGTGGGGGCGTTTTCCGATATCCTGATTTCCAAAGGGGGGACGACCATCTTAACCGAAGTCCCGGAAATGTTCGGGGCTGAAACCCAGCTCATGAACCGCTGTATGACGGAGGAAGTATTCCAGAAAACCGTGGATCTGATCAACGATTTTAAAGAATATTTTATCAGCCATAACCAGACCATTTACGAAAATCCTTCCCCGGGAAATAAAAAGGGCGGCATCTCCACGCTGGAAGACAAGTCTCTGGGCTGCACCCAGAAGTCGGGAAGCGCGCCTGTACGGGGCGTGCTCTCCTACGGCGAACCGATTCACGAAAAAGGACTGCATTTACTGAGCGCCCCGGGAAATGACCTGGTTGCTTCCACCGCCCTGGCTGCTTCCGGCGCGCATATCGTACTCTTTACCACCGGCCGGGGGACTCCCTTCGCCTGCCCGGTGCCGACCATGAAGATTTCCACCAACTCTGCATTGTATAGCCGGAAATCCAACTGGATCGACTTTAACTGCGGAACCATGGTGGACGGCACGCCGCCGGCCAGGCTGGCAGAACAGCTTTTTGACAAAGTGATCCTTACAGCTTCGGGGGAAAAGGTGAAATCTGAGGAAGCCGGTTTCCATGATCTTGCAATTTTTAAGCAAGGGGTTACTTTGTAAATCCATTGCACTCCCTCTGCATGGTATCGTATCATCCAATAGCCTGTATTCGAAAGATTTCCAGGTAAAAAAACATTTTGAAACTGTGACAGACCTGATTTTCCATACTAAAAGAAAGGACTCGCCATGAAAAAATTAAGCTATCAGACTTTAAAGGATTTGAATTACGACGGCTATCTGTTGCCGGAAGCACCGGAGCGGGTGCTGCAGTTTGGGGAAGGCAATTTCCTCCGCGCCTTTGTAGACTATTTTATTGATATCCTGAATGAGAAGACCGGGTTTCACTCCAAGGTCGTCCTGTGCCAGCCGATCGCGCCGGGGCTTGCCCCTATGATCAATGAGCAGGAGGGGCTTTATACCTTGTACCTGCGTGGATTTCAGGAGGGACAGAAGGTCAACCGGAAACGGATCATTTCCTGCGTAAGCCGCTGCCTGAATCCCTATTCCGATTTTGAGGCGCTCCTTGCTTGTGCCGACAACCCTGACCTCCGGTATATCACCTGCAATACCACTGAGGCCGGCATCGTATACGACAGCGCCTGCCGGTTCACGGACGCCCCGGCAGACAGCTACCCCGGAAAGCTGACCCAATTCCTGTATCGCCGTTTCCAGACATTTGGGCAGGAAGAAGGAAAAGGATTCGTCATACTTTCCTGCGAGCTCATTGACAACAACGGAAAGGAACTGGAAAAATGTGTCCTGAAGTATGCAGAGCAATGGAAGTTGGGAGAGGATTTCACGGACTGGATCAAAAAGGAAAATATTTTCTGCTCCACGCTGGTAGACCGTATCGTGACCGGCTACCCAAGAGCAGATGCAGATGCAATCAATGAAAAAAACGGCTACATCGACCAGTTGATCGATACCGGGGAAATCTTCGGATTCTGGGTGATCGAAGGACCGGAATCTCTGAAAAAGGAGCTTCCATTTAAAGAAGCCGGACTCCCGGTACTGATCACAAACGACCACAAGCCGTACAAGCAGCGCAAGGTCCGCATCCTCAACGGAGCGCACACCTCTTTTGTACTGGGCGCCTATCTTGCAGGGCAGGACATCGTGCGCGACTGCATGAATGACGAGGTCATTCAGAAATTTATGGACAAGACCATTTATGAGGAAATCATCCCGACACTGACCCTCCCGAAAGAAGAGTTGGAGGAATTTGCCGCATCCGTGACAGAGCGTTTTAAGAATCCATTTATCGACCACTCCCTGCTGGCAATCTCCCTAAATTCCACCTCAAAATGGAAGGCGAGAGTGATGCCGTCGCTGAAAGGATATCTGGAAAAAACAGGAAAACTCCCTGCGTGTATCACAGCCTCCTTTGCATTTTATATTGCATTTTACAGCGGAAAGCAGCTTAAAGAAGATGCACTGATGGGGCTCCGCGGCGAGGCGGAGTACCCGATCAGGGACGACCGTTTTATCCTGGAATTTTATGAGGCGCATAAAAATGACTCTGCCGCAGAACTGGTACACGCTGTATGTACCAATGAAGATTTCTGGGGAGAGGATTTGAGCAGGCTGGATGGATTTGAGCAGGCTGTCGCCCGGTATTTGGATGAAATCCGTGAAAAAGGGAGTTATGAAGTGATGAAGCAGTGTTTATCCTGCTGAACATTTTGGTGAAGTATCCATAATACTCCATCATGCGCCCTGTGGGTAAGTCAAATGGACATACAAAAACATGTCCACCTGGCTCGTTGCTTCACGGGAATAACAGAAACAGCTTGTACAGAATATGTTTCGTATATACAGACGAAACGATACTGTGCAAGCTGTCTTTGATTTTATACTGTTTAGAATTTGGGATACTTTGAGAAGCGGTTCCCGTCTGTTAATCCCATCTTCCAATCTCTTCTTCTGTCAAAGCCGCCTTTCCGCAGTTTGGGCAGCTCATCTCCGACCCCTGCTCTGGAATTATGACGGAATTTCCACAATCCGGACAGCCATTGAAGTAAGTCTGTCCGCTTTGAAGCAAAGTAATCACCGGAACCGCGACAACATTCTTACATCTCTGGCAGATAGCCGTACGAAACTGGAATTCAAAGGAAGGAAACTCTTCACCTTCTGTATCTTCCAGGATCTTCTGTTGATTCTCCTCCGAAAATTCCTCCAGAACACTTTCCAACATGGCATGCCCCAGGCCGTGCCCCAGACGGACCTGCCATGTTGTATTGCAGGAAGAGCATGTAAATTCATTGATTCTACCCATTTTCCATCTCCTTTTTTCTATCCAGAGACATCCCGCAATACAGTGGAATGTTATGCGCTCAACAACTGGAGGACAGAATTCGGCTGCTGATTTGCCTGCGCAAGCATAGCCTGGCTGCTCTGAACCAGAATCGAATGACGTACGTGATCCATCATTGCCTTGGCCATATCCACATCACGAATACGGGATTCAGACGCGGTTATATTTTCTGCCGAATTCCCCAGATTGGAAATCGTATGCTCCAGCCGATTCTGCAGCGCGCCATAATAGCTTCGTATGGAACTGACTGAATCGATTGCTTTATTCACACTGTCGATCGCGCTGAGCGCACTGTCCGCAGACCGCACATTCATTTCCGAAAGGCCAAGGGACTCCGGATTCATCTGGAACAGTTCTACATCGAGCAGATTGTCTTCAATGCCTTCTGAGCCGACAAATAATCCAATACTTGTATCCCCTGTTTTACCTGTACCGGGTGTGCCGGTGCCGGTAGGCTTGGTCGATACATCCGTAATATAAAACGGAGAGTCTGCTATAACCTGATTCCCAATAATCGAACTGCCGCCAGTCTTCAGATCCGGGGCGATCACAGAGCCTGCGCCGTCTTTGGATGCAAAAGCAAGTTTGCGGACAAATTCTGTAAATGCCTGAGGCGGGTTGCTGAAGAGCCCGTTTATCTGAGCCTGGCTTTTGATGGACGTATGCTTTCCTATTGCGTTAAAAATGCCGTTCTTGCTGTCAGCAGTCAGTTCCGCAAATATCTTATCCATCCCGGACGCAATACTTTGGCCGGTAACCGCACCGCTGCCGTCAGCAAGGTAGCCGAGATACGCGCTGGCCAGATATCCATGTCCATATGGCCGGTTCGATACCGTATATTTTTTCAGATACGCCTCAATTTCCTTATCCTTTGAAGTATCATTCGCACTGGTAAGCTGACCCGCAATCCTTTCCAGCTCCGCATTCCAGTTTGTAGGGAATCCGCCCCCGGCAAGCTGCGCTGTCCCTTCCGAAAACCACTCGGGGAATTTTGACGCGCCGTTGCGCCCGCTCATTCCGTCTGTCATTGTATACTGCATTACAGAATGCATTAACTCATGGGCAATGGTAGACTGCAGTTTCTCCGCATCCGACGTAATCGACGCATCGGAAAAATCAGAAGAATCGACCCTGATCAGCATGTTCCCCGCCTTACCGGTCTGATAAAACGAAAATTGCGCATATGCAAGGATCCCTCCCTTGCCGTCGATATTGCCAATATGAAGTTCCATCCCAATTTTATCAGACCCCACTGCCGTTTTCAGTGAAGGAAATGCATCTAAAACCTGCTTGATGGCATTGGGAAAATATTCTTTTGCAATTTTATCCGCGAGTGCATCCGTGCCCCTTGCCGCCTTGCTCCCGCTGCCCACAGCGGCAGCGCCTGATCTGTCCACAAAATTCACTTCACAGGTTTGATTGGCCAGATCCAGTGTAAGGCTGTATGTATTCATGGCTTTCTGTATATTGCTCGAGCCTCCGTTTGGGAAAAGCCCAATGCTGTTAAATGTGGACGTATTCCCAATCCTTGATATCTCCGTTTTCAGCTGCTGCACTTCCTGATCCATCTTAATACGATCCTCAGCAGAATAGGTTCCGTTGGCGGACTGCACCGAAAGTTCCATCATACGGTTGAGCATGGCATGCACTTCTGCAGTCGCCCCTTCTACTGTCTGTACCAGAGAAATACCGTCATCCGCATTCTGTCCGGCCTGCTCTAAACCGGTAATCTGGGATCGCATCTTTTCAGAGATCGCAAGTCCTGCCGCGTCGTCCCCTGCACGGTTGATCCGATAGCCTGAGCTGAGCTTTTCCAAATTTTTGGCCACTGTTCCATTATTTCCATTTAAATTTCTATATACATTCAATGATGTAATGTTATGCTGGATTCTCATGATTCCACCTCTTTCCCCTGGGGACACTTCTAAAATATAAAGCATTAATTATCTATCGACATGTCTGCGTTTTTAGATAAGCTGTATTCTGGAACTTTCGAACTTTATATGTCGCAAATACCGCGCTTTCAAATAGTAAAATGCCGGCGTTGGGCACATTGCCCCTTTTGCTTATTTCAAAAAAGAACCCTGACCGCATTTGCCAGAGTTCTTTTTTACTTTTGCCGGTTTTATCTTGATCAAGTATCAGGCAGCGCAGGGCATGAATGCCTGAAAAACGCCTTTACACCTGAAACCCAAAATACCTGACCGCATTCCGGTAGGAAATATCTTCCACCATATTCCCCAATACCTCCCTGTCATCCGGGTATTCTCCATTCTCAACCCATCCTCCGATCAGTTCGCAGAGGATCCGCCGGAAATACTCATGCCTGGTATAGGACAGGAAACTTCTGGAATCTGTAAGCATCCCGATAAAGTTGCCCAGCAGTCCCAGGTTCGCCAGAGAGGTCATCTGCTCCGTCATACCGCTTTTATGGTCATTGAACCACCACGCGGAGCCCTGCTGGATTTTTCCCATGGTCCCGGCATCCTGGAAGCATCCAAGGATCGTGCCGATCGCCGCATTGTCGTTGGGATTCAGGCTGTAGATGATGGTCTTCGGCAGTTCATCCGTGGTATTCAATGCGTTCAGGAAATCCGCCATCTGCGCAGACGGGGCATAATTGTCGATACAGTCATATCCGGTATCCGGCCCCAGCTGCCCGAACCGGAACACATTGTTATCCCGCTTGCATCCATAATGAAGCTGCATGGCCCATCCCAGACGGTGATATTCTTTTCCTGCAAAGATCATATATGCGGTCCTGAACTGCAGCGCCTCTTCTTTTGTCAGTTCCCCGCCCTGCAGACGTTTTGCGAACAATGCTTCCACCGCGGCTTCTGACGCAGGCGCATACATCACATATTCCAGCGCGTGGTCGGATACCCTGCAGCCCATACTGTCAAAAAATTCCATCCTCTTTTTCAGCGCGGCCTTCAAGTCTGCAAATGACTTGATCTCCATTCCGGCCGCAGCCCCTAATTTTTCCAGATAACCCGCATAATCCGGCTTCTCAATGTTCATGGCTTTGTCCGGCCTCCATGCGGGAAGCACCTGAATGTCAAATGTCTCATCTTCTGCAATCCTCTTATGCCATTCCAGGGAATCCACCGGATCATCCGTGGTACAAAGAAGCGTCACATTGGACTGGCGGATGAGATTGCGGACGCTCATACCGTCCTCCTGAAGCTTCGCATTGCAGAGATTCCACACCTCCTCCGCGGTCTTTCCATTCAGATGCCCCTGGTATCCAAAATATCTCTGCAGCTCCAGATGGCTCCAGTGGTACAGCGGGTTACCGATAGCCTTTTCCAGGGTTTCCGCCCATTTCTGGAACTTTTCCCGGTCAGGCGCGTCCCCGGTAATGTATGTTTCATCCACTCCGTTGGAGCGCATCTGCCGCCACTTATAATGGTCGCCTCCAAGCCACACCTGGGTGATGTTCTCAAATTTCCTGTCCTTTGCGATCTCCTCCGGGTTGATGTGGCAGTGATAATCCAAAATCGGCATCTTCTCTGCATATTCATGGAATAATGTTTTCGCGGTTTCCGTATTTAATAAAAAATCTTTGTCCATAAATTTTTTCATATATCTCATGTCCCTTTCTTACTTTTCTTCTTACTACTCTTTCCACACATCATCCGGTGAACCATGCCGCATGATGTAAACGCTTACATATTTATTGTAAATAAGGATTGTGAAAAAGTCAACCAGTTACATCGTATTATTTCCAAACAAAAAAAGTGCATGATATTGATGTTCTCTTTATCATGCACCTCGGAAACTCTATAGAAAGAACTCAGGGACTGTACAGAAATACGATCTATCTGATATCATACACGCTTTTCAGCCGGATTCCTTCTGCCTCTCCTGAAAGGATCTTTACTCGCTTTTCATTTCCATTCAAATCAAAATAATTATCCGAAAGGATAAAATCCTCCTTCTCATTCTGTATCTCCACACTTTTTGCATACGCGCCCGCCGATACAATGATCTCATCTTCTTCCACGCGGCAGGAAAGGCGCGGGTCTTCGTATTTGAAATATTTTGGATAAGAAAAAATAACGGTTCCCCCGGATATGGCTTTTCCATCCTGCCGCATCTCGTAACTGACATATTCCGAAAAAATATCAATGTCCGGCAGCAGCACTTTGTCCAGCCATACACTGGAAAGCGCCGGGATTTCCAACTCCTGCGTCCCGCCATCGTGCAGAACCTCCGCCTTTGTATTCCGCACCGCCCATGACACCTGTACGGACTGCTTCTCCCGGGTCTCATTTGCCACATTTAACCGAATCGACTTTTCAAAGACAAAATGCTCCCGGTTCATATCGGCCTCCTGGGTCATCATCCCCTCTTCCTGACACGAGAGCAGAAGCGGCGCGAAGAATCGTTTCTCCGCATAATGCAATGCCTTCCACCTCCCGCAGTAATCAATGGAGGACCAGGAAACGACCGGCCAGCAATCATTGAGCTGCCAGACAATCGCCCCCATACAGCGGCCTCTGTTTCTCCGAAAATGCTCTACCCCATACCGGATGGCGTCTGCCTGCAAAAGCTGGGAGGCATAGATCAACGTCTCAAAATCCGTAGGATAAAGATAGGTCTGCTGTAAATAATTCATGATTTTTCCATTTGCCCCGTACTGTCTCTGATGCTTTTCCATCACATAGGAAAAAATATTCCTGTCTCCGGGTTCATCTGTAAAGGCCTCAATCGTCCTGCCGCCTGGGAAGGACTGGAAACCGAATTCGGAAGCGTAACGGAAAAAATATTTTCGGTATTCAGAGAACGGCCTGTTCCCATGCCATACTTTCCAATAATGTACGTCTCCCCTGTCCGGGCTGTTGGGCTCGTCAAAGGAGCCGCCGGAGGAAGGGCTTGCAGGCCAGTAAAAGGTCTGGGGGTCATATTCCCGCAATATTTCCGGAATCAACTGTTCATACATGATCAAATAATCACGCACCTCTGTTTTCCTGGTCACCCAGTGATGGCCCTCTTCCACAAACATCTCCATTTCATTATTTCCACACCACAGCCCCAGCGACGCATGATGGCGGAGGCGTTTTACATTGTCAATCACCTCCTGACGGATATTGGCCTTAAACTCGGGCGTCAGTTCATATACGGCGCAGGCAAACATAAAATCCTGCCAGACGATCAGCCCCAGTTCATCACAGATATCATAAAACCAGTCTTCCGGGTAATATCCGCCGCCCCAAACGCGCACGGCATTATAATTCGCCGCCGCACATTGCTCTAACAGTTTCCTTGTAGTCTCCGGCGTAACCCTTCCAAGCAAATGGTCTTCAGGAATATAATCTGCGCCCATAGCAAAAACCGCGACGCCGTTTACCTCATGTGCAAAGCACTCTCCCCATTCGTCCTTCTGAGTCTTCATCGTCATTGTCCGAAGCCCGATTCTCTTTTCCCAAACATCCGCAGCCTCTTTGCCTGCATACAGGGTCACCTTTACCGTATAAAGCGGCTGTCCGCCATAGCCCCGGGGCCACCAGAGCATGGGATGCTCCACACATATCTCTTTCGGGGAATCCGCATAGGTTTTCGTGGTTTTGTCCGGCGCCATGATTTCTACCCTATAAGAAGTATCTGATTCAGATTCTGCCTCTACCTGAAAGTGCAGGACGACCCGTCCCCCTGAATGCTCCTGTCTGATATAAACACTGTCCAGCCTTGCGCTTTTTATCCCGATCAGGGACACATTGCGGAAAATCCCCGCGTCCGGCAGATGCGCTCCCCAGTCCCATCCAAACATATAATGTGCTTTCCGTATGTGGACAAAACCATCCATCGCGTCTTCCGACCCCAGCGTCCGGCACCTGGCAAACTCTTCCCTGATGAATTTGAGCGGCGAATGCAGCACAACGCGCAGTACATTCCCCTCCTCTTTTATCATCGGGGTCACCTCATACTCCCAGATACGGTGCATGTTGAATGCATTGCCGATATGCTCCTCATTGAGATAGATATCCGCAATCGTGTCTAATCCGTCAAAATGAAGGAGGATTTTATCCTGCTCCATGAGCGCTTCGTCCGCGTCAAAACACACCTCATATTCATAATCATCTTCCATCAGCGGCAGGGCGCGGATCTCGTTATCCTTCCAAAACGGATCCACCATCCTGCCGTTACGCAGTAAATCCGTATAAACCGTCCCCGGAACCACCGCCGGCTGCTCCTCCTCACCTGAGCGCCGCATCCTCCAATTTTCATTCAATATCCGCCGTATCATATTTCTTCTCCTCTGTCAGACATAGTTGTAGCCAGTGTACTGTATCGCTCATATTCAGGCAAGGCATCCTTTTTACTCTGCCATCGGATACTCGTTGCACAGCAGACGGTAGGGTTCCTCATCCTCCTCGATTTCCGGAAAACGTCCTATCGGTTCATAGAAACGGTTATCATGCTCATCGTCATTGCACATGGACACTTCCCCAAGCAAGACGTCTCCGCTTCCCTCTTCCACATGAAAATCATGGTACATATAGGGATAGATGGTAATGCTCTCCCCCGGCGTCAGCTTTACCTTTGTACCGGCGGGAACCGTGAATTCCCGTCCATCGCAGTTCACAGTGACGTCCGTATCCGCAAACCCTCCGTCTTCTGTAGAATTATACACCGTAATCAGCACATTGCCGCCGCCCCTGTTGATGATATCCTCCATTTTTTTCCAATGGAAATGCATGGGCGCCATCTGGCCCTCTTTCACAAGAAGCAGTTTTTCCGCATAAGTCTTCGTATATTTGTCTATTTTCAGGTTTCCGTTTCGGATTGTAATCAGGGAAAACCCGACCTCGTCAAACCTGCCGAGCCCATAATCCGTAATATCCCATCCCAGCATGTTATCCCTGATCTCGTTATATTCCGCGCCCCTGCTCTCCCAATCCTCTGCCGTCCATTTACAAAACGGCGGGATTTCAAAACCATGAACCCGTATCATTTCTTCCATGTGCCTGATCTCTGCATTAATTTTTGAACGTTTCATTTTTGCTTCTCTTCCTTCAATTAATTATTTTGTTTCCTTCCACTCGTCAATCTGTTTCTGCATTTCTTCAATGACCTTGTCAATCCCTGTCGCCTCTAATTTTTCCTGAAGCTTCGGCAGATATTCTTCCGGGTCCACGCTTCCTGTGTACAGTGATTTTCCAAACTCATCCATGACGTTTCCAAATCCCGCCACCTCGGTGCTGACCGGCTCAAGGTCAAAGTCAAATCCAAAGGACGGAGCCTCCACGGAGGAATCGTTAAACTCCTTGAACGTGGCCCATTTATCGACAGGCTCGTTTTCCAATACATAGGTGTTAAATAATCCGCCCTGCACCCAGTAAGAAACCGAATAATTCTTTCTCGTTTCTTCGTTCAGCTTAATCTTGTTCTCATAAACATAAGGCTTGCCCTCTGCTGCCGCGGCTTCGTCAGCCGGAACCTCTGCCTTGTCCCAATGCTCGCCCTCAATCCCGTAGTTCAACAGATTCCTGAGATATTCATCCGTATTAATCAGGTTCAGAAGTTCTACCGCCTTCTCTGGATGCTTTGTCTGCGCATTGATCGCCGTAAGCGCCCCCCGGGCGGAAAGATTCGTCACATAGGTGTCCATGATCGGAGTCGCCACCACTTCATATCCAAGATCCTTTCCCCAGACCAGCTCGGCGTACGGCTGCCCGTCCCCCTTTGTGACAAAACGCTTTACCGATTTATCGTCGGACGCGGTCGCCGCATCCTTATTGATATAGCCTGCCAGATAATATTTCCGCATGGTATCCAGCGTGGTCTTCATCTTCTCTGTCTCAAATACGTTCTTCACTGTCAGCGTATCATCCCCGTATTCGATCCCCACCGGGTTCTGGATCAGATCCATGTAGATGGGTGCGGAATAGCTGCTTGTCAGATACATGGGAACGACGTCCGGCTCTTTTTCCCTGATCAGCTCCAGCCACGGTTCCAAATCTTCCAGACTATGGATTTCATCCACCGGAATCTCATATTTATCCACGTATTCTTTCGTAAAAACCCACATCGGCATGCTTCCGATTTCCTTTTCACTTGGAACGCCGTATGTCTTGCCCTGTACCTTTGCGGCTTCCCAGAAACGCCCGTCAATCTTTTCATACATCTCTGTGTCTTTGATGTAATCGTCAATCTGAAGGAACGCCCCCTTGTTCGCGTTCTGCAGATAATTGTTTGCCCAGGAACAGGTAAAGCACAGATCCCAGTCGTCGCCGGTGTTGATGATGACCTGCATCTTCTGCTCATAATCCCCCCATCCCGCTGTGTTAATCTTCAGCTTTGCGCCGATCTTCTCGGATATGTATTCATTGACCTTCTCAAGAACCTTGTCCTGATCCTTCTGCGCGTCCCCGATCTGCCACCAGGTAAGCTCTACGATCTCCTCTCCGCTTGCATTGGTCTCCGCCTTTTTTCCCCCGCAGCCCGTTACAAGGCCCGCCGTCATCACCGCCGCAAGACCCGCTGCCGCTAATCTTTTCCACATTTTAAACTTCATAACCATATCCTCCTGTCAAATTTTACTCTTTTACTGCGCCTACTGTCAATCCATTTACAAAATATCTCTGGAAAAACGGATAGGCAAAAATAATCGGTAATGTAGAAATCACTACAATCGCCATCTTAATAGTTTCTTTCGGCATATTCGCCGCCACCGCGATTCCGTCAACCCCCATTGTGGCTTTATTATTCGCAAGCCAGTCAATGGAGCTTTCAATCTGGATCAGCAGATACTGGAGCGGAATCAAATCTTTGTTATCCATATACATCATGGCATTGAACCAGTCGTTCCAGTAGCCCAGCGTCAAAAACAGGCCGATTGTGGCAAGCCCCGGAAGCGCCATGGGAATCACGATCTGGAAGAAAAGCCGCCACTCAGAAGCTCCGTCGATCTTTGCCGACTCCACAACGGCGTCCGGAATACTGGTCTTAAAAAATGTCCGCAGCACGATGATGTTGAAGGAATTCAGGCAGAGAGGCAGAATCAGCGCCCACAGCGTATCTTTCAGCATCAGCACCTTTGTTACAATCAGGTAATTTGCGATCATACCGCCGCTGAACAACATGGGAATCGTAATGACCGTCGTAAAAAATTTACGGTAGGCATAGGTTTTTCTGGATAACGCATATGCATAGGTGCCTGTCAGCAGCAGCCCGATCACGGTCCCTGCAACGGTAACCAGGATCGTCACGCCATAGCTTTTTAAAATATTCTCCCCTGCGCTTATGATATACTCATAGGCATACAGGCTGAACTTCTCCGGTATAAACCGGTATCCGTTCATTGCCAGCGAAGCTTCGTCCGTCAATGATATGATAATAACAAAGATGAACGGAATGACACAGATCAGCGACAATACTGCCAGAATAATGTTAAATACAATATTTGTCGGTGTTTTGATCTCGTTATACCTGCATTCCTGGGCTTCCAGTTTCCTGATTCTTTTTTCGATTTTTCTTTTTGACATTCGTTTATCAGCCACAGCCTTCCCCTCCTTTCTAGAATAACGCATTATCGCTGTCAACCTTTGATACGATCTTATTTGCAATCATGATCAGTACAAAGCCGACTGTGGACTGGAACAGCGCCGCCGCAGAACTCATTCCGATTTCCCCGCTGGTCTTAAGGGCGCGGAAAATGTAGGTATCAAGTACGTTGGTCACCGGATACAGGGGACCGGAATTCTTCGGAAGTTGATAAAAGAGCCCGAAATCCGCCTTAAAAATACCGCCCACAGACATAATCAGCAAAATCGTGATGACCGGTTTCAGAAGCGGCAGCGTAATGTATTTGATCTGCTGCCATTTCGTCGCCCCGTCCAGGACCGCCGCCTCATAATACGTCTTGTCAATGCCGCAGATGGAAGCCAGATAAACCACCGTGTTGTATCCCATCCCTTTCCACTGACTCATAAAAATGATGATAAAGGGCCAGAACTTCGTCTCCGTATACCACGAAACCGGCTCTCCTCCAAACTGCTGGATAATTGCGTTAAAATAGCCTTTTTCCGGATTTAAAAATGCAAATACGCAATAGCTTACAACGACCCATGACAGGAAATACGGCAGGAACATGGAGCTTTGATAAATCTTCATCATCCCTTTGTTCCTGATTTCATTCAGCAGCAGCGCGAGCACGACCGGTACGGCTACGCCAAGGATAATAAATGTAAAATTATAAAGCACTGTGTTTCTTACAATAATCCATGCGTCGCCGCTGCTGAACAGAAACTTGAAATTGTCAAACCACACCGTCTCGCTTGTGAACAGATTGTAGAAAAATCCGTCCCCGGACAACCGGAATTTCTTAAATGCCACCAGAATACCGAATAACGGCAGGTATGCAAAAAACAGAAACCAGATTGCCCCCGGCAGGCTTAAAATGAGCAGCTCCTTGTTTGCCTTCAGATTTCTCAGGAAATTCCCTTTCGGCTTTTTTTCCTTTTTCTTGTTATCTCTCACCTTTCATCCTCCTTTTTTTGTACTGCCCGCCGACTTACCGGTTCGTCAATGTGCAGTATATTTTGGAACTATATCCACTATATCATTGTGCAGTTTTCATGAATAGTTGAAAACTTATAGGTTCCCTGCACAAATTACAGGAACCTATTGCCCAAATTTCAGCGCAAAAAAATCGTGAAATAATTTGTCCATCATTTCACGATTTTGTCCACTCTAATATTTTTTCATTTCCCGTAAAGAGGCCGGCGACACGCCGTAGCACTGCTTGAATTTCCGGTAGAAATAGCTGGTATCGGGATATCCCACCTGTCTGGCGATATCGTTGATTTTCATATTTGTATTCAAGATCAGATCCTTTGCAATACTGTTTTTCGTATTACTGAGATACCGGGCGAAAGAGCAGCCAACCTCCTTCTGGAAAATCTGCCCAAGATAAGATGCGTTCATATGATATTTGTAAGCCATGGTCTTCAGGTTCATATCTTCCTTATAATTTTGCTGTACTTCGGCGATAATCTGCCGCACTACCGGCGTATACTGTGAATCCTCCTCATGGATGCAGTCGATAATCTCTATGATTTCTGAAATAAACGCTGCTTTGATCCCAAGGATATCATCCGCATTGAAGATCGTCTCGATCAGCTCCGTGAGATCATAGAATCTGTCTGACTGCAGCTGATACTCCTTTTTAATGTCCTGAAGCAGCATGGCCATCCTGACCGCCGTCTGATACAGCGCTCCTGCGGAAGATTCTTTCCGTACATTGTTAATAAACAGGGTTTCCATATAATCCACCGCGGCGTCTTTATCTTTTTTCAGGATCCATTTCCTTAACTGCGCTTCATCCATACGGACGTCTTCTGTCTTCCTGCTCCTGATCTGGCTCTGGCTGATACAGTTTCCATACCCCTCGATGATCAGGTATTTTTGAAGCTTTCCCGCAATCCGGTACGCTTGGGGAAGCTCTTCAATGCTTTGGAAGGACGGGCCCACACCGATAAAAGTCATGACGTCAAAACGGCTCTCGATCTGATTCTGCAGCTCTGAAAAATATTCCTGCGCCCCGGCTTCTTCAAGCTCCCCGTCCGCCAGTACCATAAGCAGATGATCCGGCGGAAGATGCACGAGCTTCAGCCTCCTTTCTTTTTTCAGCTCCAGAATCATATCCGTAATCTTTTCTTCTTTGAGCCCTTCCACATTCCATTTCATAACAGCCGCATAATAAGTTCCATGTCCTTGAGCCAGCCCCAGCATTTTCGCGAACTTACCGTATTCTTCTTTTTCAGACTTTCCATTTAAAAAATGCATCCATTGTGTTTTTTCATCAATATACCGGAGCTTTTTCTTATCCATTTCCTCCAGCTTCTGCACGGTTTCCCGAAGCTGCCGTTCCAGTTCTTCTTCATTGACGGGCTTTAAAATATAATTTTCCACTTCCAGCCGGATGGCCTCTCTGGCATAATTAAACTCATCATACCCTGTCAGGATAATAAAACGTACCTGTTCTTCCTTTTCCCTGATTTTCCGAAGAAGCGTCAGGCCGTCCATTTCCGGCATGCTGATATCCGTCACCACAATCTGTACGGGTTCCTTCTCCCACATCTGAAGCGCTTCCGTTCCGTCGTGCGCCATATGTACCACTTCCAGCCCCAGCGATTCCCAGTCCAGAATATTCCGGATTCCCTGCAGGATCCATTCTTCATCTTCTACGATCATTACCTTCTTCATCTTGTACTTCTCCCTCTTCCTGATTCTCGTGTACCCCGGGTTCAAACCGCAGGACGACCCTGAGGCCGCCTCCCGGCCCGGCCTCCATTCGGATTCCGTATTGTTTCCCGTAAACCGCCTTCAGCCTGCGGTTTACATTGGCAATCCCAATGGACGACCGTTTCTCCATTATATCGTGCTCCAATTCCTGATTCTTTTTTGCAAGTTCCTGTACTGTCATTCCTTTTCCGTTATCTTCCACGATGATCCTGAACCTTTCTCCGTCTTCCTTCTCAACCGCAATACGTATAAAATTATCCGGTTCCTTCATACGCATCCCATGGATAAAATAATTTTCAATGATGGGCTGCAGTACAAATTTAATAATCGGCACCTGCAGATACTCTTCCGGGCATTCCACCGCAGCCTGAAACTGATTCTGATACCGGAACTCAAAAAGCTCCATATATTTTTTGCTGTAATGCAGTTCCTGAGCCAGCGTGATAATATCCGCCTCTTTAATCTGCGCCCGGAATGTAACCGCCATACTGTAAAGCATTTTCCCCACTTCCCTGTCGCCGTTGCAGACGGCTTTCATGCGGATGACCTCCAGTGTATTGTATAAGAAATGGGGATTGATCTGGCTCTGGAGCGCGGCCATCTCCGCATTTTTCTGTTCTATTTCCGCAAGATACCGCTTCTTGATATGCTCGTCTAATTTTACGCACATTTCATTGAAACATCTGGAAATCACATCCAGCTCGTCACCGTTTTTGTCCACCGGAATCCGCACATCCAGGTCGCCGTCCATGACTCTTCCCATCCCGTCCAGAATCCGGTTCAGCCTTTTGGCAAGCTTCCGCAGATGGTATCTTACAAATAGTTCTCCCAGAATCATCACGGCGATCCCAAATGCCAGGATCATCACTACAATAGATACAGGCACATGGGCCGCATGCTTTTTTTCCAGATAGCTGACTGTATGGTACTGCCCGTTCTGCGACTGCTCCACATAGGCTTCCAGCACATGTTCCAGCGTTCCTTTTTCCTGGGCGTCCATAATGTCGGAAATATCATGGAGGCCCGAAGAATCATATACAACGGTGCCCGCATCGTTATATACGGCCAGTTCTGCACGGGAATAATACTTCCAGATCCCCTCGAACCTCCTGCTCCCAAACCCCAGGATCATACATCCCTTTACCTGCATGGTCTCCGGTTCACGGATTTCTTTCAGATAAGAAAAACTGTCTTCCCCTGCCAGGTCATCTTGCTCAAGTTTCTTCTTAAAATCCGGGCCTGCGTCCCTCCTGTAGCTTTTCCCGTCCCTTGTATATTCCGTAATCTCATCCCGCTCATAGCTGTAAAGCGTGATATGGTTTAAACCGCTGTATGCCTGAAATGCATCCAGGAAAAACTTTTCAATCCCTTTATACTCACTGGTTTTATTTTCAATAAACGTATCCAGACGGTATTGCTGGTAGTCCGGCGGCTCATCCGTCATATAGTGCAGCGCGTCCTTTAACTCCATATTGGATTTGTACAGGTCTTCATGGATATATTCTGCAATATCGGACGCCTCTTCCATGTAAGAGGCCGCCGATTCGCTCATCATCTCTGTATAATGCAGATTTTGTTCTAAAAAACGGTTTTTCGTACTGGTAAAAAAATAGATGACCAATGCCGATATGGCGCATACCAAAATAGCCGTATCAATGAAAAGTAATTTATTATATAACTGTTTCGAACCTTTCATGTCCATCCTGTATTCCCCTTTTGTATGCCCTTTGGGCATCGTTTTAAAAAACACAAAAAGGAAATGCAGCGCTTATTCTACATTCCCTTAAATTCCATATTTATCTGTTTTCTAATTTCCGCATCACGCCCTGGTTCATAAACATCACGAGAAACCCGTAAACGCTTCCCATAAACAGTACCGTTGTCCCCGGCGATATCTCAAACGCCGCAAGAACCACGCCCAGCGCTACGATATTTCCAAGAGTGGACACAGGCTTTGCAATCAAAAGCGCGACCGCTGTTTTTACAATCTGCATATTCGTCATTTCGTAACGGCTGATAAGCAGATAGAGGTTCGGCGTCGCCAAAACCGCCGCTGCAAATACGGTCAGGAATACGCTGGTCAGGAGTAGGCTTCCCAACTGCGCCGAAAAAAATTCTATATTGGTCCAGCACATGAAAATCACCAGAAGCTGGCCTGCTCCAAGTTTTGCTTTCTGCACAAAATCAGAACAATATCCCCTTTTATAATCACGCGGCGCGCTCCCTTCCGTCCCATGGATCAGGCGGTTCATCGTATACATAACTGCCGATAATGCCGGAGCCATGGGGAGCATGCACAGCAGAAACAGAGGAAGGCATTCCCGGATTTCTCCCGCTCCGGCGAAGAGCAGGAATAATAGAACCGGAATATTTGAAATGATAAACAACAGATTCACTATGAAAAAATAGCATATTTTCTCACAAAACCCTAATATTTTTTCCATATGAAATAATTCTTCCATATCGGGAACCCCTCCTTTGTTTTCTCTTTGAACTACATGAAACGGTTTATACTTCTATCAATATGGTTTTTATCTCGTATGCATGGAGGCTCATACGGATTTCCTCCTGCGTAAATTCCGTAACAGGACGTTCTCTTAAGTCGCATTCCGCCCAGGCTTTCCATGAAAAGCCTGCCGTCAATGCAACCTCCTGTTTTGACCCTGCAAACTCATGGAAACGGACGACTATATAGTTTCCGTCTTCGGACTTCTTTACTGCGTCCACTTCCACCTGTGCATTATCAAAAGAGAAGAAGCTTTCATATGGAAGCGTACCCTCCCCTTCCATAACCTGCATGGGTTCATTTAACGCAAAGGCCTCCTGAACGACCTCCCCTGCCACAAAATCTCCCGGATGCGGAAGCAGGGAATAGGTAAATACATGCTCTCCCTGATCCTGGAGATGGTCGGGATGCGTCCCTGCCCTTAACAGTGAAATCCGCAGTACATGGTCTTTGATATCATGGCCGTACTTACAGTCATTTAAAATACTGACGCCGTAATTCCGCTCTGACAGATCTGCCCACCTGTGCGCCACCGTCTCGAACTTCGCCATATCCCAGCTGGTATTCCAGTGATTCGGACGTCTCACATTTCCATACTGTACGTCGTATGTCCCATAGGTCGAGCGGATATCCACCGGAAACGCGGCTTTCAAAAGCTGATGCTGTTCATGGTAGTCCACGCTTGTCTTAAAATCAATCCTTCTGTCGCTGCTGTACAGAACCATATCCTGTCTGATGCAGGAATTCATATAGTTCCATTCCAGATGGAGATTCATATACAGCGGACCCATCTCTGTAATTTCAAATACGGTAAGATCTGTCACCTCGCGCATTTTATCCTGATAAAAAATATCGATATCCCACGCGTCATTGTCAAGCGGTTTATCTTCAAATACCTGAAGCACGTTCCCCCGCAGACCTTCAGGCAGCACGTCGCGGGCACAGGACTTATCAAATAATTTTGTAATCTGCCCGTACTGGTTCAGGGAAATCTGATAATACGGAGTCTCAATTTCCCGGCCGTTGACTGTAAAGGCAGCCTTCGGCACATCCCGGTTGGCCTCTTCAAAAACGATCGTCTTCATTCCCATTGCCGGAACTGCTTTCACTTCCACATAATTGACGCCCCGCCCTCTCTGTGAAATGAGTTCCATCCCTTTGGAATCTCTGTAGATTCCATCCGCACTGCCGGGAACCGCAACGATCTGATCCATCGTCCATCCAGAAGCATTGATTACGGTATAGGTATTTTTCTTTTCCTGGAGCACCCTTTGATATGCCTCCTGCTCCACTTCACGGGCAATCCTCTCGATGTATGCGTAATCTTCCCTTGAATCCTCATACACTTCATGGATGGATGAACCGGGGATAATATCGTGGAACTGGTCTGTCAGGAGATGCTTCCAGCCTTTTGTCAGTTCCTCCTGTCGCGCGTTTCGGATATCGCCCGTCTGCAGGGCTCCCATCACTGCCAGCCACTCGGCTCTGCGGTAGAACAACTCCATCTTACGGTTCATACGTTTGTTATAGCCCTGGCTTGTGTAAGTGCCCCGGTGGTACTCCAGATACAATTCTCCGTCCCATGTATGGACGTACTGGCTGGTATTTTCCACCGTGTCATGCAGTTTACGGAAATACGCGCCTGCGGTGGACATTTTCACAGCCGGGAGCCCCGGAATCTTATCCATTCTTCTCCGGTATTCCAGCATGTCGCGGTTTACGCCGCCGCCCCCGTCCCCGAAGCCAAAGGAAATCAGCAGATCTTTGTTCAGACGCTTTTCACTGTATGCGTCCCACACGCCCTTTACTGTCCGCGGAAGTAATTTTCCGTTGTAAGTGTAAAACCAGGAATCCCGTTCGTTCCATGGCTCTGGTGTTGTGATAAAATGGGTCAGGACTTTGCTGCCGTCGATCCCCTTCCACCAAAAGGTATCGTGGGGCATGCGGTTATACTGGTTCCAGCTGATTTTTGTAGTCATAAAGGTATCAATCCCGGCTTTTTTCAAAATCTGCGGCAGCGCCCATGAATAGCCGAACACATCTGGAAGCCACAGATATTCCACCTCTTTTCCAAACTCTTCTTTGATGAATTTGCTGCCCAGCAAAATCTGTCTGGTAAGGGATTCCCCGCTTGTCAGGTTGCAGTCGGCTTCCACCCACATGCCGCCGTCAGCCTCCCAACGGCCTTCTTTTACTCTTTTTGTGATCTTTTCATAAATGTCGGGAAATTCTTCTTTCATATATTCATAGAGCTGCGGCTGCGTCTGGAGAAAAATATATTCCGGGTACATTTCCATCAGGCGGAATACGGTGGAAAAAGAGCGCGAGCATTTTTCCCTTGTATGTTTTAAGCGCCAAAGCCATGCCACGTCAATATGGGTATGCCCCACACAGTACACATGGATCATAGAAGTCCTGTCCATGGAATCAATGCTTCGATTCAGCTCCTCGTCCGCCTGATGCACCGACTCATAGAACGCTTCACTTCCCGGGCAGGACCAGTCAATGCAATGGCATGCACTATCCAGCGCCGCCCGGAGCTCATGCCGGATTGGATCGGACTCGTCAAGCTCTTCTACCGTCTGCCGCACCATGGACGCCATATAGTAAAAATCATCGGTCTTCTCATCCAGCCATGCCAGATCGGCGCGTGCGATCCTGTGCTCCTGCTCTGTGGGAATCCCGCCTCCTTCCAGGCCGGACCACAGGCGGAAAATCAGCTCCGTGTCCGTTCCGCAGAGGGCTTCGTCAAAAAATACTTCCTTATGATTTACATCCACGCCCTGATACATCTCCCCGTTTACATAGAGCATCGATTCAAAACCGGAATTATTCCCTGCGCCGGTATTACCGTAATCAAAAATACCGACTACTTTTCTCCCTTTCCATTCTGAAGGAATCGAAATATGTTTATGGAGCCAGAGGAACCGGTCCCTCCCTTTCCAGGTCCGGCCGACTTCCAGCGTTTCGGTTTCACATTCCTGAAATGCCGGAAGCTTCGGATTCACTACCCCCTGGCTGTCCTCTGCCGCGTCAAAGCTTTCCAATCCGATGATATCCCTGTATCTATACTGCTCAATCTCGCTGATCCGCCTGTCTAATTTTCTGTCTGTCAGAAACATATGCTAATCTCCTCCTCGCCATACTGTCTTCCCCCTTGTGGGAATGGATTGATTTTTCCTGGACTTATTTTATAATTTTGAAGGAACTATTTCAATTCGGAAAATTCTAGTTTTAATGCACATTATTTATATACGCATGAGCGGTAAAATCTGCCAGTCTTCCAGGCTCTGTTCTGGCAGGCTTTCATGCCCATAAGTATCCTATGAGGGAATGCATTTTCAGGCAGGCCTCAGCGCTGGATATGGTAACCGCAGTAATCCAGCGCCAGCTCGCTGAACATCGCATTTGCCCAGGAAAACCATTCTCTGGTATACCGGGTATCGTCATCCGCATGAAATCCTTCATGCATAAGCCCCGTGCCCCCGTCTGTTTTTGCAAGCATATGAAGCGTCTCTAATTTCTTTTCTTCTGACTTTGCAGTCAGCCCCTCCATAGCCAGGGCAATATGCCAGATATATTTTACGGGCGTATGGGGGCTTCCTATGCCTGCCGCCTGATTCCCCTCATAATAATATGGGTTCGCTTCGCTTAAAATAAGCCTTCTTGTATTTTCAGCCACTTTGTGGTTCTTTCCCTTATATCCGATATATTCCATGGAAAGCAGGCTCGGCACATTCGCGTCGTCCATCAGATGGAACTGCCCGTACCCGTCTGTCTCATACGCATAGACTTCTCCAAATTCCTCTGTCCTTGTCACCGCGCAGGATTCGATGCTTTCATAAATTTCTTTTTTTAGCGCCCCCGCCCTGCCTGCAAGTCCTCTGTCATGGAGAACCTCCTGTGCGATTTCTTCCAGATATCCAAGCGCCACCACCGCAAACATATTGGACGGCACAAGATATCCATAGGTACATGCGTCGTCACTGGGGCGGAATCCTGACCATGTCATTCCAATGCCTGGCTTTACCAGCGCCCCTTTTCCGGATCTTGAGAGTGTATCTGTAAAACAGGTATCCTGCCTTTGGAATGTATAAGAAGAGTTCTCCTCATGATTCTGTTCCGTGCAAAACACCTCCAGAATCTTGTTTGCCCCGGCCCTGAATCCCGCGTCAAAATGCTCTGTACGCCCGGTATTTTTCCAGATCAGGTATGCGAACTGCAGCGGATAGCAAAGAGAATCCACCTCATACTTTCTTTCCCACACCCAGCCGTTCCTCTCTGTATCGTCACGCTCCCAGCAATTCCCGTTTTCTTCCTCATTGAACGCATTGGCATAGGGATCAATCTGAATATACTGAAACTGGCGCTTTGATAAGCCTGTCAAAATATCCGCGATTGCAGGCTCCTCCTTCGCGGCGACCAGATACGGCCTGAGCTGCGCCACGGAATCACGCAGCCACATTGCCGGGATATCTCCTGTGATCACATACACGGTTCCATCCGGCATGCGCTTCACCGTGGTGTCCAATGTATTTGTATAACAGTTTTTAAATATTTCAAAGAGCCTGTCCTCATCCCTGAATTTTTCTTTCACGGCGCGAAGTATGTTTTCAATGGAGCGGTACCGCTGCTTTTGTGCCATATTGATTTCCTCCGGTTTTGGAATTTCAGCATCATTACTATCTCATATGGAGCGTTTTCCTGATACCTTTTATTATAAAGGATCCAAATCAGATTTCTACTATAAAAACTTCTGAAATACGGGATAAATTCTATATCGGATCCGAAGATTTCCGGCTCCATCACAGAATCAGGAACGGCATGGCCGAAGCCATGCCGTTCCTGCAAAAGATACGATTATTTTCCTGTGGTTCAGATCCGGCAGGCGCGAAACCTGATGCCCGCCCGCCTCTGTATTTCCGTCAAAACTATTCCGGCATCCAAATACACTCCACTTCCCCGTCAATCCTGTTTCCCAGGCCATAGACTACATTGCTGATGACATACTCTCCGTCATTGATAAACACCTCAACCAGATTCGGTTCCACAAAGATATCCAGACGGAAATCTTCCAGACGTTTGGGAGTACTGCACTTTGTTGTATATCCCTTAATCCCGTGAAACACCCGGCTCCGGTCTGTTTTCACATACCCGTCCTCCACCTGGATGCGGTATCCCCCGACGTCCAGAGACCGCCCTTCCGAAAGAACCGCCCTGATCCGGCAGGGAACGCCTGCGTCAATACAGCCTGTATCCTGGCGTTTTCCGGAAAAAAATCTGTCTGCTTCCGGGTGCACTCTAAAATAGATATGCCCATGTGCAGCCTCCACGACTCTGGGAAGGCACATCATCCCGTTCCACGGCCTTTTCCCTTCTTCCTCCACAGCTTCCGGCATCCGCATCCAGCCGATCATCACCCGACGCCCGTCCCTGTCCACATTGGATTGGGGCGCATATAGATCCATACCGTAGTCTACATATTGAATTTCCGATGAAACCTCCAGCCCGCATGTACGGCTGTCGAATTCTGCGAGAGCCGCAATGGCATGATGCTCGTATCCATGTTCCGGCTCTCCCACATACATGGCCGAACCGATAAACACATATGCATCCTCCAGCCTGAACAGATCCGGGCACTCTAATATCCTGCCGAATTTTTTATTCCGGTACTGCGCGGCATATTGCCAGTTCTCACCGTCCTGGCTTTTATAAAATACCGCGCGCCCGGTTTCGCCCCTGCAGGTGCTACCCAGAAGCATATAATACGTTCCATTGTCAGTCCATACTTTCGGATCCCTTGTATGCATCGCGTCCGCGATTCTTTCATCCCGGCTCACCGGAATCACCTGCTTTTTTCCATTCCAGTTATCAAAATGAAACCCATCTTCGGAAACCAGCATCGCCTGACTGGTCTCATAATTGCCGTCCACTGCCTGATGGATATTTTCCGCATCCGTTTCCAGATACCGTACCGCCGAATAGTAGAGGCACATCCTGCCGTCTTTCTCAATCGCGCTTCCGGAAAACGCCCCGTTACGGTCATATTGCTTTGTAGGAAAAACCGCAATATCCAGGTGCCTCCAGTGAATCAGGTCATTGCTCACCGCATGTCCCCAATGCATCGTGCCCCATACCGGCGCATAGGGGAAATACTGGTAAAACAAATGATAGTTTCCCTGATAATAAATAAATCCGTTTGGATCATTCATCCAGTCTCCCGGCGCTTTTAAATGTAAAATATCTTTGATCATATGCTTCATTTTTCTGCTATTTCACCGCTCCTGCCACAACTCCGTTGATGATCTGCTTTTGCAGCACCATATACAGGATCAGGATCGGAATCACACACAGCAGAAGCCCGGCCATGATCGTGCCGTAATCCGCCGAATATGTACCATAAAAGCTATAAGTAGACAATGGCAGCGTCAGAAGTTCTTTATCTGTCAGCACCAAAGACGGCAGAAGGAAATCATTCCAGAAGGCCAGTGCATTCAGAATCACCATCGTAGAGATGATCGGCTTCAAAAGCGGAAATACGATCTTGAAGAAAGTCTGCGAATGTGTACATCCGTCAATATACGCGGCCTCCTCCAATGCGATCGGGATATTTCCGTTGATAAATCCATGGAACATGAACACGGACATTGCCATGGAAAATCCTGTGTGCATAAAGATCAGCGTAATCCTGTGGTTCAGGATATTCAGCGTCCCACCGTAAATACTGACCAGAGGGATCATGATCGCCTGGAATGGAATGATCATAGACGCCACCATCAAGGCAAAGGTAAGATTCGAAATCCAGTTTTTATGCCGCACGATATAATACGCAAGCATCGCTGCAAAGAGAGTGACAAGCGCTGTTGCCGAGACTGTCACGATCAATGAATTTTTAAATGCGTTCAGAAATTCCATCTGTGTAAATGCCTTTACAAAATTGTCAAAAGACAATCCCTTGATGGTAAACAGCCATGAAAACGGGCTTTTGATAATATCCCGTTTTTGTTTCAGTGAATTAATCACGACCATAAGAAACGGAAACATATATGCGGCGAAAATAATGATCAATCCCGCCATGGCCAGTGCATCCGCCATTTTCTTTTTGGTCCCGCCTACTGTTGTCTGCTGCATTATGCCTCAACCTCCTTCTTCTTTGTCAGGTATACCTGAATCCCGCTGATACATGCTACAATGATAAACAGGATCAACGCCTCTGCCTGCCCGACGCCGAACTGTCTGGATGTAAACGCCTTCTCATACACGTGCATTGCCGCCATTTCGGTGGTGCCGTAGGGCGCGCCTGCCGTCAGGGATAAGTTCACGTCATATACCATGAACGCACGGGAAAGGGTCAGGAACAGGCAGATGGTCACGGAAGACATCATAAGCGGCATCACGATGCTCCGCATCTTCCTCCACCCGGAAGCCCCGTCAATGCTGGCAGCCTCCATCACGTCCTCACTCAGCCCCATAAACCCTGCCACATAGATCAGGATCATATATCCTGATAACTGCCACACGGACACAAGCACCAACGCTGCAAATGCTTTTGATGGGTCGGAAAGCCAGGATACCTCGAATGCTTTCCATCCCGTCGTTTCCCCGATGCTTACAAATACTCTGGAAAATACGAACTGCCAGATGTATCCCAATACGATCCCGCCGATCAGGTTCGGCGTGAAAAACCCTGCCCTGAAAAAATTCTGTCCCTTCATCCCTCTGGTCAGAAGGTATGCGATCCCAAACGCCATTACATTGACGATCACAACGACAAATATCACATACTTAAATGTCAGCAGCAGCGAAGTCCAGAATTGTGCATCTTTTACCACGCCCGCAAAATTTTTCAGCCCTACAAAATTTTTTACGGCTGAGACTCCGTTCCAGTCCGTCATTGTAAGATACACTCCGTAGACAAAAGGAATGATCACCACTGCAATAAAGCAGAACAGCCCCGGCAGTGCAAATATGCAGAAATCTTTTCCATTATTTTTTGACTTCATAAGCCCTTCCTCCTCTATTCCTGTTCCTCCCAATATTCCTGAATCGCCCCGATCAGTTCCTCGCGGTCGCTGCGGCCCGCCAGATACTTTTGCATGGCCGCGCCCAGCACGGACCAATGGTCATTTGGCACGATCGCGGATGCATTAAACGCCTGCCCCGCATGTACCTTTTCATAAATGTCACGGCTCAAAGGATCACCTGGCTCATAGGGGTTATTCTGGAACGGTGGGATTAGGTTGCAGGTTTTTACCATCATCTGCTGCCCGGTTTCACTGTATACGATCCAGTTCAGAAATTCTTTTGCAGCAGCCTGCTCTTTTTCCGTAGCCATCTGCCCGTCCAGCATCACCTGTTTGGAAGGGGATCCCTGTATCTTCTGGTTCGCAAAATCGTCTGCATCATTGTTCATAAAATACGGAAGGAAACCATATTCATCTTCGTTCCCGGCGCCGGCCTCAGAAAGATTCGGCCATGCCCAGTTGCCGTTAAACCAGAATGCGGTCTTTCCGTCTACAAGGTCGATCGCCATCTCGTCATAATCCGCTCCCAATGGATCTCCTTTTGCCACATTGTACTCCCTGAGGACGTCAAACATATCCAAAAATTCCTGCATCCTGCTATAGGAAGCCAGATCCATGGTTCCCGCCTTAAGCTGCTCAATGACCTCCTGCGCGCCCTCGGAAGTCCCGTCATAGGTTTCATAGACAAACTGCAGATGGTGCGCCCCTAAAGACCAGTCTTCTTTTGCCATGGACACCGGCTTTTTTACGCCTGCCGCGGAAAGCCGGTCTAAAAGCTCTGCAAATTCCTCCAGCGTCGTGATCGATTCCGGGTCGAATGTTTCTCCAAGCGCCTCTTCAATGACCGCCCTGTTATAGATCACACCGCGGCCTTCAATACACAGCGGGAGGCTGTAGATTTTTCCGTTGACCTCTGTCACATAGTCTTCGGCCTCTTCCACCCAGTCTTCATCCGACAGATCCGCACCCTTTTCCTCTGCCAGGGCAATCACATCTGTCGTATCCAGTATGGACATTGTCGGCGGGTTTCCTGAGTTATACAGGCTGACCACCTTTGTATAAGGCGAATCATCTGTGACAGGCATCACTTCCACATGGACTCCCGATTTTTTCTCAAACTCCTCGCCCATCTTTCCCAATGCCACCTGGATTTCCGCCTTAGAATTCAGCAGCGTGATATTGGTCCCTGACAGAGAACTGTCATACTCGAACGTATCCAACGAGGTGTCGATCGGCTCCTCTTTGACCTCTTCATTCGGGTCGTCGGGGTCGCTTGCAAAGCCGAACCTGCATCCGGTGAGCATAGTCGGGATCAGCACCATGGACAATGCAAATGAAACGCCTTGCAGTACTTTTTTTCTCATAAACTCCACTCCTTTTTGTTTTATTTTTTTTAGATGCATCCAGGAGTAACCGGTAAAGTAACCGGTTACTTTAGGTATATAATACTACGGATTTGTCCTTTCGTCAATCGAAAACTTTTATTTTATGAATACTGCACAATTTGACTGTCAGAAATGATACACTTTCAACAAAACCGGTTACTTCACCGGTTTTATCTTGTCCTTAAACGCTGTTTTTGCTATACTTATTCATGCCTGCAACGCTTATAATACATTGGCAGGGCGGGTATAGAATACGGATTTTTGACAGAAGAGGCTACGGAACATGAAAGAAAAAAAGAATGTAACATTTAGTGATATTGCAAATTATACACATTTTTCGAAAACCACCATCTCCCGGTATTTTAACAGCCCGGATTCTCTTACTCTGGAAAACCAGAAGATTATTTCTGACGCCCTTGTGGAATTGGGTTATAAGGAAAATAAGGTGGCGAAAATTCTTGCAAATGGAAAGACGGAATTTATCGGCATCATCATCCCGGATTTGTACCACCATTTTTATTCGGAAATGCTGAACCAGATTCTGTCCACATACGACACATTTCATTATAAATTTCTTGTATTTGTCGGTAATAAGAACGAAGAGACAGAAAGGCGTTATATTCAGGAGCTGCTTGCTTATAAGATCGAGGGCATGATCATCTTAAGCCATACGATCTCCTCCAAAGAACTGGCCGGGCTTTCCATTCCGATCGTGGCAATCGAGCGCGAAGACGAGCATATCTGCAGCGTAAATACGGATAACTACATGGGCGGATATCAGGCGGCGGCTCTTTTGGCCAGGCACAAGTGCGACGTCCTGGTCCATATCAATTCCGATACATCCGAGAAAACACCTGCCTACGGACGTATTCAGGGCTTTTCTGCTTTCTGCCGGGAAAACCGTCAGAAGCGCCATATTATCCTGAAAAAATTCGGGCATTCCTACGAAACGGCTCTGGAACAGCTGCAGACAATCCCGGATGAACTGGACAGGCTCTTTCCAAAGCAGAAAAAGGGGATTTTTATTTCCAACGACACACACGCCAATGTCTTTTTAAATCTGCTGATCAGGAAATATGGCGCTTTGCCCGATGATTATCTTCTGGTCGGCTTCGATGATTCTCCCATTTCCCGGGAAGCCGTCCTTTCCATCAGCACGGTCGGACAGCAGATTGACAAGCTTGCCTATGAAGCCGTGGATCTTCTGGTCGGTCAGATGAACGAGCGGAAAAAAAGAAGGCCGGTTCTTTTGAAGGAACCGGTCCACAAGATCATTCCCCCCATATTGTACCGCCGGGAAACAACGGAAATCCATGCGGCCAGGAGCGGGGCGGCCAGAGAATAGGGCCGCCCCCCGTCCCCTTTGCTTCCCCGATGATTCTCAAACTTCTTCTGCTTCCCTTTCTTTTCCCAGTCTGCGGAGCATCGTCTTCTTTACTGCGCGGAAAATATTCTCATACCCCGTGCATCTGCACAGATGGCCGGACATCAGCTTGCGGATCTCATCATCTGAAAATTCCCGCTTTGCCTCCAATATTTCTACCGCGCTCATGATAAATCCGGGGGTGCAGAATCCACACTGTACTGCCGCCTCATCAATAAATGCCTGCTGGATATCCGAGATTTCCCCGTTCGGGCCGGCAAGCCCCTCCAACGTCAAAATCTCTTTCCCCTGCGCCCATACCGCAAGATAGATACAGGAGTTAAAACACTCGCCGTCTATGAGCACATTGCAGGCTCCGCACTCGCCTACCTCACAGCCTTTTTTTACGCTCGTAAGCCGGTAGTCGTCCCGCAGCATATCCGTCAGGGACGCCCGGACGTCCACCGTTTTTTCCACTTTTTTTCCATTAATGGTACACGAAACCACCTTGTACTGCCTACTCATTTACCTCACCTCCTGCAAGACGGATGGACTCTTTCAATGCGCGTTCTGCCAGTACGACAGCAATGTGCCGGCGGAACGCCCTGGACGCCCTCCAACTGTCACGGGGATTGATATCCTCCAATACAGCCTGTGCAAACGTTTGGATATTCTCTTTTGCCACAGGCGTTCCCTTTGCCCTGCCCTCCGCGGACAAAGCGCGCATGGGCACCGGACCCGCCACGCCGTATGCGATACGCACATCTTCCATGATTTTTTTGTCTGCGGATAACCTGACGTTGACAGAACATCCTGTGGTTGCAATATCCATCGCATTTCTCATGGCATATTTGATATAATGCCCCCTGTACCCTTCATAAGCAATTTTCGGGATCAGGATCGCAGTCTGCAGTTCGCCGGGACGTAAATCCACTTTCCCCGCACTGATGTAAAAATCATGGATCGGTATTCTGCGCCCCCCTTTGGGCCCGGTGATTTCTACAATGGCATCCCACGCAAAAAGCGTAGATGCGGAATCTGCGGAAGTCACTCCATTGCAGGTATTTCCTCCAATGGTCCCGATATTGCGGATCTGCGGACCGCCAACCATATCCACCGCTTCCCCCAGCACGTTGATGTGCTTCTTAATAATCGGATCTTTTGTGATATGGGAAAAACTGGTAAGGGAGCCGATACGGATCGCGCCGTCCTCTTCATAACGGACGCCGCGCATGGCGTCAATCCCATAGATGCTGACCAGTTCTTTCCCTGCTCGTTTCCCTTCCCTCATCTGTACCAGGACGTCACTTCCTCCCGCAATAATCTGAGCCTCGGGATGTTCGGTGAGAAGACGGATTGCATGCTCTACGCTTTCCGCCTCATAAAGCGCTTTTATATCATACATAGCGTTAACCTCCTTTCTGATGTTGCAGCCAGTTTACTCAGAAAGTTCAGCGCACCGGCGCTGAACTGCGCGGAAACGGGATCGCGAAGCGACGTCTTCCTCGCCCATTTCCTTCGGTCTTTCTCCCTGCTGCACCTTACATTGCCTAAATGATATGTTCCTCTTTCAGCCTCCTGAACAAGTTATGCGGATTAACCGGCGCCTCGTTGACTCCCACGCCTGTCGCCTGATAAACCGCGTTCCTTATTGCCGGAGCTACGGAACATGCAGGCGGCTCGCCCAGTGATTTTGTCCCAAATGCGCTGGTCGGCTCCGGATTCTCCACAAATAATGCTTTCAGGCGCGGATGATCCATAAACGTAGATATCTTATAATCCAGAAGGTTATTATTTAACGCCCTCCCTGTCTTTTCATCAAACATAAGCCGTTCCGACAGCCCGAAACCGATTCCCATGCTCATACCGCCGTGTACCTGGGTCTCTGCCAGAGCCGGGTTGATCAGTTTTCCGGCGTCGTGGACGTTGACAATATCTAAAAGCTTCACCCTGCACATCGGGATATCGACTTCCACCTCCGCAATCGTACATCCAAAGGAATAGGCGTTTGATTTAATCTGCGCCGTGCTTTCGGCCGACAGATGCTGGCTGTTTGTCAGGCTGTATAAAGCCTCTGTGGACAATTCCCCCAGCGTCATTAATTCTCTCCCATCTGTAGTACGCACAATCTTTCCATCCACAATATCCAGATTATAAGGAGGCATCCGGGTCAGCTCATGGGCATATTTCAAAATCCGTTCCCGAAGGAGCAATGCAGTCTGGCGGATAGCAAAACCAGCCGTATAAGTCTGTCTGGATGCATAAGCGCCTGTTCCAAACGGCGTCACATCCGTATCCTGGCAGGATATGACATGTACATCCCCCAGGGGGACGCCCAGTACATCCGCCGTCATCTGGGCAAATGCGGTATCCGCCCCCTGGCCGATCTCCGTCTCCCCAAGCTGTACCTGCAGGGAGCCGTCCTGATTCAGCACCATACGGCAGGAGGAGGTTTCCAGCGAAATGGGCCATACTGCGGTATTGTACCAGAATACCGACACACCGATTCCCCGGCGGATTTCCCCGTCCTGATTCTGATATTCTTTATATTTCCGCTCGTAATCGATGGCTTCCATGGCTTTATCGAGACACTGGTTGAAAGTATCGTCATACAGCTCATTTTTCGAAAACGGATCTGTAAATCCCACCGGCATCAGATTCCTGCGCCGAAATTCTACAGGGTCTATCCCCATTTTTGCCGCCACATCCTCCGTATGGCATTCCACCGCCCACATGGCCTGCGGAATCCCGTAACCGCGCATTGCGCCGGCCACGGATTTATTTGTGAACACCGTATATGCGTCCACCTCCACATTTTCACAGGGGTAAAGCTGCGGAAAAGCCCCCGCCCCCTTTGCCACGATGCTGTGTCCGTGGGAAGCATATGCGCCCTGGTCAGAAAATGCTTCCAGCTTCCGTGCCGCGTATGTACCGTCAGGGCGTACCCAGGAAATAATATGGCTGCGGATGGAATGCCGCACACGGTTGCTTACGAACGTGTCTTCCCTTGGGATATCCAGCTTGACCAGATGCCCGCCAAGCTGCATGCACAGCCATGCGCACAGCGGCTCATACAATACATCCTGCTTATTGCCGAATCCTCCGCCGATATAAGGTTTGATGATCCGAATTTTCCCCCAGCTGACGCCCAACGCCTGGCCCACCACCCGGCGCACGATATGTGGGATCTGTGTGGAGGCGACCACGGTAATACGATCCCCTTCCATCTGTGCAGTACAGATGAAATTCTCGATATGGCAGTGCTGCACCGTGGGCGTCTCATACCACCCTTCTACTTTTGTCAGTCCGGGTTCTTTAATTGCCTCTTCATAATTGCCTTTTTGTATCGTTGTGTGCTTTAGAATGTTGTTCGGGTATTTCTCATGAAGCCGGGGAGCGCCGTCCTTCATGGCCTCCTGCACATCCAGCACAAACGGATACTCCTCATACTCTACCCTGACCGCGCGCAGCGCCTGTGCCGCCGATACTTCATCCTCCGCCACAACCGCCGCAATGTCGTCTCCATAAAAACGGACGTCCTCCGTCAGGACAAGACGGTCTGCCACGTCCTGATGCCCGGGATCTGTGGACCATGGGTGGCCTGCCGTTGGAAAATAATGTTTTTCCTTTACATCGAAACAGGTAAATACCTTCACCACCCCCGGGATCTTTTCCGCTTCGCTGACGTCCATAGATACCACCTTCCCGTGGGCGATCGTCGAATGCAATACCTGTGCGATATATGCGCCCCTGTCGCACAGATCATCCGTATATCTGGTACGTCCGATCACTTTGTCATAGGCGTCCACACGGGTTACTTTTTTTCCTACATACATCGTTTCTCCCTCCTACTATTTGTGGTTAAATTGTATAGCGGCTTAACTGCCCAGGCATATTGTTCCTCAGGAACCTTTTCATTTTCTGAACGGCAATCCCCTGTTTCCAGGTGAGGAAACGCCGGGCAATTATATCTCGCCGTAGACATACTTTCCTATATGCTCCTTCATTTGCAGATATCCTTCTTCCGTGAGCACAATCTTTCCTTTCTGGATATCAATGAAATGAATTTCTTTTAACTTCTTTATATTACGGTTCAGCGTTTTGACGGAAAATCCGATTTCCTCCGAAAGCTGGTCTCTGCTTTCTTTCAGTTCCAGCACCTTTTTCACCGGCTTCTGTTCATACTTCCGGATCAGGTGCATCATCAGGCGTTCCCTGCCTTCGATAAAAAGGTATTTCCGGGCGTCGGCCGTCTGTGAGATCAGCCTGCGCATGTTCTCCTCCGTCCTCATATACAAAGCGTCCACATCATTTCTCAGCCATTCCATATAATAGGCTGTGGGGATCACAAGCACACGGCATTTTGTGGCCGTCACAACACTGATCCGGTAGTTCAAAAGGCCGGCAAAATACTCGATCTCCCCGAAAAAATCCCCCGGTCCATAGTCCTTGAAATAATAGGGCCGCTCGTGCATCGGCCATTCAATCCCTGTGACTTTTCCCGATAAAATAATGTAGATGTTGCTGCACTTTTCGCCTGCCTCAATTAATGTCTCATCCTCTCCGATCTCCATCACCCTCATGTAATACTTTACTTCTTCCGAACAATTCTGGAATAACATCTCCATGTACGTCTGTTTTTCTGGCGGCAGTTCTTTAAATACATCCATAAGCCTCACCTCTTCTTGAAATACATTATATCGGATAGGCAGCATAAAGAAAAAGGACGGATGACCTGTTTTTTCTATATTATCAAAATACGGCACATTTGACAAATATGCACTTATTTTTTGTGAAAACAAAGTATTTATTTGTGCATTTCCACAATATATGTTCCGTTTGATGAAATAAAAATAAGAGTATAAAGCCCTATAGTCCGGTAAAGCCTTTATACTCTTGATACTTTTTTACTGCAATGATTCTTCTGTTCAATCAGGCCCTGACTGCTTCGTCCCTGATGCTGTTAAAGCCTCTTTAGCAATGCCGCTCCTCCCAAATCTTCAATAACACATCCAGCAACTTCCCTGCTGCCTCTTCCTTGGAAAGCATCGGCAAATCTATGATTTCATCCTTCCCGATCAGAACCAGGTGGTTCGTATCAGTCCCAAATCCGGCTCCTGCTTCTTTCAGGCTGTTTGCCGCAATCAGGTCTGCTTTTTTCGCTTCCAGCTTCTTCTTTGAATTTTCCAGCATGTCCTTTGTCTCCATGGAAAACCCGCAAAGTACCTGCCCTGCCTTTTTATGTTCCCCAAGCCATGCCAGAATATCCTGAGTCCTCTTAAGGGCAATGTTAAGCTCCCCATCCCTTTTTTTCATTTTATCCTCTGCCGTCTCCAAAGGTGTATAATCCGCAACTGCCGCCGCCTTGATCATCATATCCTGATCTTCATAATGCACGCAGACCTCACGGAACAAATCTGCCGCGCTGATGACGGAAACCACCTTGACAAACGGAGGCGGCGCCAGGGAAACCGGGCCGCTGATCAGCGTCACGTCCGCCCCCCGGAGCATCGCCTGCCGGGCAATAGCATATCCCATTTTTCCTGTAGAATGATTACTCAAAAAACGGACCGGATCCAGCGCCTCTCTGGTAGGTCCTGCTGTGACAAGTATTTTTTTTCCTTTTAAGTCCTTTTCATATGCAATTTCTCTGAGAATATACTCCAGCAGCACTTCCACTGAAGGCATTTTTCCGTCTCCCGTAGCGCCGCACGCCAGATATCCATGTTCCGGGGGGACAATCATCTTCCCATACTGCTCCAGCTTTTTCAGATTGTCCTGAACCGCCGGATTGTGGTACATATTCACATTCATCGCCGGAGCCACAATTACCGGACAGGTCATAGCCAGCGCCGTTGTGCTTAACATATCGTCGGCAATCCCGTGTGCCAGTTTGGCGATGATATTTGCCGAAGCCGGGGCCACAAGCAGGACAGACGCACGGGCAGCTAAGGACACATGGGCGATATGGAACTGGAAATTCCGGTCAAAGGTATCCACCATGCACTTATTTCCCGTCAGCGACTCAAACGTGGTCGGATGTATAAAGTTTGTGGCATTCTCCGTCATGATTACATGTACGTCTGCATGCAGTTTCACAAGACGGCTGGCCAGGCCTGCGATTTTATATGCCGCAATGCTGCCGGTCACCCCCAGAACGATTGTTTTTCCTTTCAGCATGTTTTCCTCCTCTATATCGTAATCAGGATACCTTTGGCTCCCGGCGGAATCCTTTGCCGCCGTGTTCGAATTCTGCCGGCACGCATCCATCATTCCATATCCTGAAGGCGGCCGTGCTTTTCATAACAGGTCGCCCGTTTTATATGGTTTTCTTCGTCTACAAAAACCACTTTAGGCTCAAATCTTTCCGCTTCCTCTGGCGTCATGCCCGCATAGCACATAATGATGATCTTATCTCCTGTCTGTACCATGCGCGCCGCCGCGCCGTTTAAGCAGATCATTCCGCTTCCGCGCTCCCCGGCAATGACATACGTCTCGAAGCGCTGGCCGTTGTTCACGTCTACAATCTGCACCTGCTCATATTCCCGGATACCGGCGGCTTCCATAAGGGCCTCATCGACCGTGATGCTTCCCACATAGTCCAGCTCCGCCTGTATGACTGTCGCCCGGTGGATTTTTCCTTTTAACATTGTCAGTATCATAAGAGGATTCTCCTTACTTTGACTATTTGATTCCATGCCCGGCTTATTGAATCAAAAGGTTATCAATCAGCCTGGTTTTTCCAATGAAGACCGCGGCGGCAATCAGTGTAGGCCCGTCGATGGCATGATGGATCTCTATGGTATCCCAGCGGAC